>NZ_SCOO01000050.1:0-32503 GCF_005502415.1 Pseudomonas sp. G(2018)
CCCCATCTACCCCCAATCCTGGGGAAAGAGGCCCGATCCCAGCATTGGAGGAATGACTCCCCGTTGTTCGGCAAAGACTAGTGTACCGGGCCTCTCAGCGCTGTTTTCACCAATTGGCATGGGAGTTGCCGAAGCCCTCTCAACTGACCCACATCCAAGGGGCAGGTACTCTGATAGAGGGAATACACATGCACCCTTTACTGTCCAAAACCGCGATCGCAATGGCTGTGACCGCACTGGCCCAAGGCATTGCCCAGGCCGCGTTGTTTGCTGTAGACCCCGGTCCATATCAACCCGCTACCGGCGGCTTCGCTGCCTGGTATCAGGACTCCCACGGTCGAACCCTCGACTTGTGCTTGTCCAAGGCTGTCAGTTCCAGGGTTCCCGGTGCCCCCGGCGCGCCCTCCTACATGTGCGTTTTGAATCCGGCTCCCGGGGTTTTCGACGACACCCAGCCCATCGTATTCCCGAGCAACTTTCCCGATGAAACGTTCTGGTTCACCGGCGAGGGTTCCATCGTCGATGCGGCCCGGGGCATCGACTTGACGTTTGTCAGCGCCATCGAAGCAGCCTTCGCCGCGGAAGAGGTGAAAGAAGGCGACCAGGTCAGTTTTGGCCGTATCCGTATTCGGGTCGACGTGCCCACCGCCGGGGTCTACACCATCACCCACCCCTATGGCGTCGACATCTTTGACGTTCCGGCCGGTGGAAACCGCGCGATCAACATGACGCGCGACATCGGCATCGGCTCGCCGAAAACCTACAACGGCGCACTCAGAAGCGACATCGGCCCGTTTCTGCGCAGCGTCAACGGCCCCTACACCGAGACCAACCCGGACACGGGGCAAGCCGATCAATTCATCGGCGATCCGAACCTGGCCGAGGCCTTCACCGGCAGCCCTTTCAATACCAACTACATCCGCATCGAAGGCCCTAACGGACTGGATTTGCGCACGACGGTGATGACCATTTCCGGCAAGTTGTCGACGGTGGTCCGCCCCACTCCGATCATCGCCGAGCGCAGCACGTACTCGCGTAAAGCCGGGGAAAGCGCAGCGGTGGCGCAGCAGGATGTGTTCGTGATGGCCCCACCGCCACCGGCCACCGTGACCCTGGACAGCAACAGCCCGGTGTTGAACCTGACCGAGGCCGACACCACCGGTCACTGGTACGCCCAGTCCGCCACCAACCCAACACTGCCAAGCAATCTGGTGGTGACGGCCGACAACCACCTGGCCATCCCCACCAGCACGCCGACCCCTGTGTCCATGCCGTTGACCGACCTGGTGGTGATCTCCCAGGCCCAATACAGCCTGAACAGCGGGCAGATCACCATCGTGGCGTCGACCAGCGATGAAACATCGCCACCGGTCCTCACCGCCACCACCGGCACCGGTGTCGCCATCGGCTCACTCAGCGGCGATGGCGCGGTGAAATCCCTGTCGACCGGCATCTCGCCGATTCCACCGGCCAAGGTTCAGGTGACGTCATCCAATGGCGGCAGCGATACCGAAGAAGTGGTCATCGTGCAATGAACGCACATAGGTCCAGATCCTCATCAGGAGGCATCATGAACAAATTGCCACGCCTGGCGCTCAACGCCCTGGGACTGACTCTATCGCTGTCCGGCAGTGCATTCGCGCAACTGACTGCCGTCGACCCCGGCCCCTACACCTTTGCCACGGGGAAATTCCCCATGTGGTATCAGGACAACAATCTGCTGTCGCTGGAACTGTGCCAGTCGCGGGCAACCAGCTCGCGGTCGCCTGGTGCTCCCGGCGCGCCAGCCTACATGTGCATCCTGAACCCGGAGCCCGGGGTTTACGATGACACCCAGCCGATGGTATTCCCGGATAACTGGCCACCGGAAACCTTCTGGTACCTCGCCGAGACCACCATCAATGATGTCGGTGGCTATGGCGTGGATGCCTACGTGGCCGGGATCGAAGCGGCATTCACGTCCGAAAACCCGATCGATGGCGATCAGGCAAGCTTCGCGCGGATTCGTTTGCGGGTGAACGTTCCTGTGGCTGGCGTCTACACCATCACCCACCCGTACGGCGTGGAAACGGTCACCGTCACCACGCCGGGCCGTCGGGCGATCAACATCACACGCGACATCGGCATCGGCGCACCGGGCAACTTCTCCGGTGCCCTCAACGGGGAGGTGGGGCCATTCCTGCGCAGCGTCAACGGCCCCTACACCGAAGTAAACCCGGACACCGGCGCCATCGATACGTTCATCGGTGACCCGAACCTCAGCGAAGCGGTCACCGGCAGTCCGTTCAATACCAACTTCCTGCGGGTCCAGGGTCCGGCCGGGACCATCCAGACCAACCTCTTTACCGTGTCTGGCAAAGTCCTCGACAACCGTGCGCAAACCCCGGTGGAAATCGGCCGCGCCACTTACCGTCGTACCTCTTCAGATACCCGGGTGGAGGTCTTCGGCAAATCGGCCAACAGTTCCAGCCTGTGCTTCCGCGAAACCGTGGCCCTGGTCCCCGGACCTCCGCTGACCCCGTGCCTGACCAACATGCTCGGCAGCAACGGCCAGTTCTTCGGCCATCGCCTGACGGGCGCCTCCGTTCCTCCCTTGGTGGTGGTCACCGCGACCGACCCGAGTGGCACCACCCGGCCAACGGCGGCGTCGAGCAAAGTCACCGACGTAGTGAAAGTCCAGACCGCTCGCTACAGCTGGAGCGACCACAGCCTGCTGATCGAAGCCACCTCGTCTGACGAAGTGGTGGTGCCGGACATGGTCGCCCAAGGCTTCGGACGCCTGACGAAATCCGGCACTTTGCAGCGCCTGACCGTCACCGAACTGCCACAGCCACCGGCCACCGTCACGATCAAATCCGCCTCTGGCGGCAGTGACACCGAGCCAGTCGTTGTGGTCGGTTCGGCACCGGATACCGGTGAAAACCAGGCGCCGATCGCCCTCGACGACAGCGGCAGCACCAGCTTCGGCGTACCGATCACCCTCAGCCTGCTGACCAACGACAGCGACCCTGACAACGACACACCGCTGAGCATCACCGCGCTGACCCAACCGGCCACCGGCCAGGGCACCGTGGCACTCAACGGATCGACCGCCGTCGTCTACACCCCGCCAGCGGTGGTCAACGCTCCTCTGACCACGACCTTCACCTACAAGGCGCAAGACGTCAAAGGGCTGGCCTCGACCGAGGCAGCGACCGTGACCATCACCGTCGCGCCTAACCAGCCTCCGGTGGCCAATGCCGACGGCATCGCGACCCTGGGTGTGTCGATACCGATCAACGTGCTGGTCAACGACACCGATCCGGAAGGGAACGTGCCGCTCGCAGTTGCCAGCTTCAGCCAGCCACCGACAGGTCGCGGCACCGTCACCAGTAACGGCACGGTCCTGACCTATAACCCACCGGCCACGGTCACCACGGCCTTCACCACGACCTTCACTTACTTCGCCCGGGACAGCTTCGGTGCTGTGTCGACGGCGCCGGCCACGGTCACGGTGCAAGTCTCGCCACGGCCTGCCGCGGAAACCTTCGCGGTGACCGCAGCCACGGTGACGGCCCGTTCCAACAACCGCTTCAACTGGGACTTCACCGGCACCTCATCGGTGACTACCGGCAACACCATCACCGTCCAGGTGACCACCCCGACCGGGCTGGTAACCCTGGGTAGCACCGCGGTGCCGTTGACCGGACGCTGGAGGCTGACAGTGAGCAACAGCACCACGGTGGTTCCGTCGGCGAACCCGACCGCCACCATCACCTCGTCCCAAGGCACCGTGCGCACGGTGCAGGTGATCTCGAACTGAGTCCTGGCCCCATTCACTCGGTGAGTGGATGGGGCAGGCCTTTTCGCTTAAGGACACTTTTCTAACAAGGGTAATGCCATGAAAACGCCGACCGCCGCCCTGCTCTGCCTGCTTCTGCTTTGCAGCGGTGCTGGCGTGCGTGCCGACGATTTGATGGAGAACGATGACCTGGCGCCTGCCGCCGATCTCGGCGAGCTGCCCCCTCCAGTGGGCCAGCACGCACTGATCGACCAGAACGGCCAGGCCAACGTCGCACTGTTGCAACAGAACGGTCAGTCACTGCTCGGCCAGATCGTACAGTCGGGCAGCAATCAGGAAGCGTACATCCTGCAACAAGGCAGCGACCTGATGGCCTTGATCAACCAGCAAGGTTCCGGCAACGCCGCGTCGATCACCCAGACCGGCAGCCACAACCGCGCGCAGATATCCCAGAACGGCAACAACAACGACGCCAACATCGTCCAGGCCGGCACGGGGCAGCAAAGCGCTGTGACCCAAGCAGGAAATGGAATGAGCGTATCGGTCACTCAATATCGCTAAAGCACTGCACCACTTGGAGGTTTCATCATGTTCAAACTGACGCCCCTTACCGCCGCCATCCTGGTCATTGTCAGTGCCCAGGCGCTGGCCGATGACAGCGTGTCCGTCCAGGACCAGTCCGGTACCGCCAACATCGCGAATGTGAAGCAAACCGCGGCGCCGTTAAGTACCGCCACCCAGGAGCAACTGGGCGAAGGCAACGATGCGGCCGCCGTGCAGGATACGGCCACCAGCACCATTACCCAGACCCAGACCGGCGACTACAACGCCGGCTACGCCGAGCAACTGTACGAAGACAACAGCACCATCACCCAGAACCAGCTCGGTACTTTCAACACCGCCCACGCCAGCCAGTCCATTGGTCTGGGTGCGGGCGAAGCCTTGCAACAGCAGACCGGCAACGGCAACTTCTCGTTCGTGTACCAGGACAGTCAGGACGGCACTTCCGGCCAGACCTATCAGTTCGGTGACGGCAACGAAGCCAACATCGAACAGATCCAGCCGGGCATGGCCAACAACGCGGTGATCATCCAGTACGGCACCACCAACTACGCCACCGCCGAACAGATCGGCCACATGGCCGGCCAGATCGAGATCAACCAGGCCGGCAGCACCAACTATGCCTACGGCGATCAGCGCTCCGGCGTAGGAGGTAACCTAACCATCAACCAGTACGGTGACGGCAACGGCACCGAAGTCTGGCAAGACACCCAGGTCAGCAGCCAGGCCACCATCAACCAGTACGGGCAGACCAACGAAACCATCGTCGACCAGAGCTTCGGCGAAAACAACGTGGCCACTGTGCTGCAAGTCGGCGACCTGAACGCCGTTTACGCTGACCAATACGCATCCGTCAGCTCCACACTCGGGATTTATCAAGAAGGCATCGGCAACACGCACTTCACCTACCAGAGCGGCGACAGCCACGTGCTCAACACCAACTCGGTGGGTAACGACAACAAGGTCTATGCCAGCAACTGGAAAGGCCCGCAACTGGGCGGTCAGTTCGGCAGCAACCAGCTCGCCACCGTCAACCAGAACGGCGACGGCAACATCGCCAGCTTCAAACAGGACGGCATCGGCCACATCATGACCACCAACCAGACCGGTACTGGCAACAAAACCACGGTCAGCCAGGCCAGTGCCTACAACGAGCTGTACTTCGACCAGAACGGCACCGACAACATCCTGATCTCCGACCAGCGCGGCACCACCAACCTGGCCCAGGGCATCACCAACGGCACCGGCAACAGCACCGAGTTCAACCAGGAAGGCACCGGCAACCAGGCGTTCACCACCCAGCTGTATGGCGACGACAACATGATCACCGTCAAACAGGCCGACATCATGAACGTTGCGTATGTGACCCAGGGCGGTACCGGTAACATCGCCAGTGTTGATCAGAGCGGCATGACCCAGACCGCTACCATTCAACAGCTGGGTTCGGCCAACCAGGCGACCGTGTTGCAGCAATAATCGCGAGGCATGAAAAAACCGCGGCCCTTGGGGAGAGGGGCGCGGTTTTTTCCTTTCACGCGTTCCCGCTTGTTGAGATAAGTGTGTGTTGGAATACATGAGTCAAAATCATATCCGAAAGGCAGCGAAGGACGCAGAGCATTACTATCGAAAATCCACGCAATACTAATTATTCAAGAAGTCTAAGAAGGCGATCAGCATGCGACTCATTAATTGATTCACGGCTCAATACATGCCCGGAGCCGGCCCTAAGATCAGCAGTCGCATCCTGTCTCACTCGTTGATTGAACTCTCTCAAACTGCTGCGCCCCATAACAGTTGAATCTAGCTGTTTCAATGCGGCACTCCCGACACCCTGTAACCTTGGGTGAACAACTTCGCGCGCGCTACTATTTGTCGCAATGCGATGACCGATAGAAACAGGAACGTTGTAACGATTCCGCCGATGAAATTCCAAATAAGCTTTAAAGTTACTTCTTGAGGCTTCAGTCGATAAATCATTCAGCCTTTTTGAAACCTGGGCAAGGTTATCCATATCTCCTTGCTCAAGAAATTTTGAAATGTGTTTGAAGCTATCAAAATCAACATTTTCAAGAGAGCGTGGCGCGAGAGTACTTCTCGATAACTTTGCACTTAACTTTGTTTTCGCGCGCATGCTCCACTGCTTTAGTTTCCCTGCAATCCACAAGGCGTAGTGCCCATTCGGGTCATAACGATTTATCGGATCCCCCAAACAATACGCATACGGATTCACGCCACCCTCCCCAAATGGACTCAAACTGTCTGAACGATTAAACCGCATCAACACCGGGTTGTACGCCCGATAACCATTCCCCAGTAAATAGTGCCAAATCACGGAATCCGGTCGCTCGCCTTTATAGGCCAGCAAACTGGTCAAGTCGCTTCCGGTTGAGCAGTAGCCATAAGGGGTAAATGCAATGGGATGTCGTTGATGATTGGGCTTGAGAGTGTGCAACACCGAGCGTTGTAGGTCAGTACCGAGCAAAGTGGTACTCCAGTTGTCGTCCTGCCCCTCTTTTTGTGCCAGCAACTGGGGCCCATGCTGGACGACAGCACGCTGCAACGCCCCTTCTATCTCCGTAGCCAGACGGTTTCCACAATAAAAGCGTTGAAGTACTGGTGTGTCCGGTAGTGCATGACCGATCAGTCGGTTGAGGGCGTCATAGCGATAGTGGCATAACAAGGTTTGCGGCAAGGAAGACATTGGGCACTCCGGACTTTTTAGGTCTGAGCGTTTGAGTATCTACGATGCCGCCAAGTTTGCGACCTAGCAGAACTGATAGGTGCGCACCGGCAACATCGCCAACTTTGACCAAAGCGGTATGACCCAGACCACTACCATTCAACAACTGGGTTCAGCCAAACCGGCGACTGTGTTGCAGCAGTAATCGCGGGGCATGGAAAAACCGCGGCCTTTGGGGAGAGGGGCGGTTTTTTTTTGCAGGTTCGAAACTACATGGTTGGTTGTCCCGCCGCCTTCGCGAGCAGGCTCGCTCCCACAGGGAGTCGGGTTGGCCGTGAAAGTCAGGTCGGCTCGTAAGCTGCCTCGCTTTGGCTTTTCGCGGTGCCCGCCCCTCGAGAGGCTTCGTTCCGGCTCTGCGCAGTGGGCACCTCGGCAGGGATGCCAAGGTAGCCGCGCACGGAGCAGGACCGGAGCGAGGCACCGAACGACAGGGGCAAAGCGCTTTGGTTACTTCCGTCTGGGCCGGCACTCCGGATTTTCGAAAGTGACCCGCCGTAAGAGCGGAACCATAAGTGGCCGTTACCAAAGGAATGGATAAACACTCGGTCAACGGTATTCAGGTCGGCTATCAGGTCGCCATCGCTGGCAAGACAGCTCTCACAGGGGATTGGGGATATCCGCTTAAGCCAGGTCGGCTCCCACATTTGATTTCCATGAGCATGGGTTTTGTGTTCGCCGCATTTCCACTGTGGGAGCGAGCCTGCTCGCGAAAAACGTTCGGGCAACGCGATCATTCCGGTAGCCCGCGTTAGCGTTGACGTCCATCGCGAGCAAGCTCAGCTCCTACAGAAAGCACGCGTACCACACCGACCAGCTCGGCCCAAAGGCCGCCTCGTTCACTGTTCTTCACCCTCCGGCACCACCTTGTTCTGTGTCAGGTACCGATCCAGGGTCGCCGAGCTGTCAGGCGTGTTATCCCCGGCCACCTGCCACAACCGCCGTTCAATTCCCTGGGCCAGAAGGTGCCCCACTGCCGCTTCGATCGCCGACAGCACACACAATTGCGCCGGTTCGTTGGTGGTGTAGCCGACCTCGGCCTCAAGCAGTTTCTTGAACTCGATGAACTTGAACACCCCGGCGCTACGGGCCACGGAGTAGATGGTCTTGCTGGTCATCACGTTGGCCAGCACCTGCCCGCTGCGTACATCCACGGCCCGCAGGTTGATCGTGACCTGGTCCACGCGATACTCCCGGGCGATGTCGATGCCCAGGTAACGTGCCCCTTCCCCGCCGCTCTTGACGTTGGTGTCATAGGCGATGATCCCGCCTTCGAGCATCATGTTCGCCGCTTGCAACGGTGGCAGTTCAGACTGGATGTTCACCGGCGTATTGGGTTTTTTCTGCGAGGCGCGGATGATCTTGCGCTCGGTCAGCAGGTTCTGCAGCCCTTCGCGCTCCAGCACCACGAACCAGCCGCTGGCCTGCATGGCGTCCATCAGCATGCTCGCCGCGCCCTGGGTGACGCTGGTGGAAAACGAGCTGGCCGGGGTCGGTTTGTACTGTCCGGTCTGGTCACGGAAGCCGTACACCACCGCCATCAACCGGCCCTTGGGCCGTGGCATGTTGATCAGGTCGTAGTAGGTCGACGCCCTGGGGGTCAGGGTCGGGATTTTGCTGTCCTGCTCCGCCGGCAACGGCTCGCGCAGACTGCACCCTTGTAATGCCGCCAACATCAGCCCTAGCGCAATTATTTTTTTCATGTCCTTAACTCCCCGTTGACCCAATGCCCCCTCAAGGGGCCAGGCCATTCACCTGGATTTCCGAAACTTCGCCGGTCGCTCGGTCGGTCACCACAATGGTCAGTGCCCCCGAGTCATCAACGACGTTGACGATGAACGCGTCAGTGGACAGGCTCCCCGTGTTGCCGGTGGAGATGTTGTCCAGCAATTGCCCCAGCAAGCGTGATTGCAACTGACTGCTGAACCGCTCCAGGGCCGAAGTGCCGGTCAACGAGGCACGGTCTTTCAAATCAGGGTCGTCGTAGTCGTTTTGCGCCTGGGCGTTGTTGAGCAGCCAGGTGCCGTTCAACGGGTTGCCACCGAACGAGGGGTTGATGGGCGTGTAGACCAGCTCCGTGGCGTGGACCAGCCCGCAACCGCCGAGGCCGAGCAAGCACCAGCCGGTGCGCTGCAAAAACGTTTTCGTTTTCATAATTCGTCCCTCTCAAGGTCCGTGGTGTCCTGTAACAAGGCTTCCAGCTTGCGCTGGACAATCTGCCCGCGGACCCAGTCGGCGGCGTCATAGGCCTCGTCCTTGAGCTCCACGGTGTTCGGCGGCAGGAAGCGCCGATAAACCAAACGTTGTTGATATTCCACGGTCACCAGGCTGCCCCAGCGAGCCGAAGGTCGTTCGCGTACCACCAGGTTGAAATCCATCGGGCTGGTGGCGCGCAGGCGTTCACTGAACGAGTAGTAAAAGTCGTGGCCGATGTGCGAGATCGTGTCGTCGATGATGAAACCCATCATTTCGTCCTCCTCGGTGGCCGAGGCCACGGAGGTGCTCAACACCAGGATCAATGCCAGGCAGAAACGGTTCATGGCTGCAACGCCTGAGGTGCGGTGGACTGGCCTTTCACCGGGCCCGAGGCACCGTCGAGGAAGGCCTTCTCGGCGACAAACTGCCAGTCCTTGTAACTGGCCATGCCGTTGAAATCCGACCACTGAGTGGGGAAGTCCGCCTGCTTCAGCGGTTTGTCCGTGGACGGGCTGCTGATGCCGGTGATGCGTCCGTCGAAGCCGCGCATCAGGAACCATTCGCCGCCGCCGATCGGGTCCGGGTACAGCTGGCGAATGTGGTGTTTGGCGTTGGGAAAACGCTCGTCCTGCAACAGATCGGCGAGTTCTTTCGGGTACTGGGCCAGGCCTGGCGAGCTGCGGTAGTAGCTGCGCAGTGCCTGGGCATATTGGGTGCCGACCCACAGTAACTGGCGTTCGCGGTCACGCTTGGCGGCAGTGGCCCACAACTCGCCGGCACTGGCCAGGCCCATGCCCATCACCATGATCAGAAACAGCACACCCAGGTAGGTGAAGCCGTCTTCTGCACCCGGCTTACCACTCGGAATAAAGGCTGCCATCACGCGCCCTCCCTTGGGCACCACTCTTGATATCGGCCACCCCGCCAGCCACGCCTTCGGGCGGTGCCACCAGGACCCAGGTGTCCTTGCGCTCGGCAATCGGGTCCATCGGCGGGTTGCGCAGGTAACGTTGTTCGATCAATTGCTCGAGCGAATCGGGATAGCGCCCGGTGTCGCCGTAGTAGTGATCCAGTGCTTCGCGCATCGCCGACAGGCTCTGGCGCAGGGTGGTCTCTTTGGAGGCCTCCAGGCTGTTGAAATAGCGTGGCAAGGCGATGGTCATCAGGGTGGCGATGATTGCCATGACCACCATCAGTTCCAGCAGGGTAAAACCCTTTTCCCGGCGCATAGCTCACCACTCCCGATAGGCGATGCCGTTGAGACCCTTGCCCCGGGCCTTGGAGTAAACGTCGAAGACGTCCTCGCCATCCCGTGGGTTTTCAGCCGTACTGTCATAGGAGCGCAGGCCCCAGCCGCCTTCGTCGTCACGCTTGACCGGTGCCAGCGGGTCATGGGGCAAGCGCCGCAGGAAGTAGAACTTGGCGCCCTTGGCACTGCGCACGTCACGCACACCATCGACCAGCACTTTCAGGTTCGGCGGGTAGCCGCTGCTGTTCAGCGACTTCTCGATATAGCCCGCATCGAAAGCGCGCTTGTAGGCGTCGATGGCATCGCGGATCTGGTACAGCGCGGTGCGCAGCTCCTGCTCCTTGCCCCGGCGCACCACGGTCTCGGTCAGCGGTGCGGCCATGCCGGCCAGCAGGCCGATCAGGGCCAGCGTCACCACGACTTCGATCAGGCTAAAACCGCGTTGCGAGGCGTTCATGATCAAGGCTTCCCGACGCTGATTTGCACGTTGGTGGCGACTGGCTGACCGATGGACTTGGGCTGTACCGAAGGCTTGGTTTGTACCGAAGGCTTGGTTTGTACCGAAGGCTCAGGTTGTGCCGAAGGCTCCATCCGGCGATCCGGCGCCTGGATGTGCATGCTGGTTTCGGTGCCGGTGGTGAACTCCATGTCCGACGGGCTTTGGTACGGCAGGTTGCGCACCACTCGCGGCGTGATCGACAGCACCAGTTCCGACTTGCCGACAGTGTCCTTGTTGCTGCCGAACAGGCGGCCCAGACCCGGGATATCACCCAGACCCGGGATCTTGTTGCCGGTGGCGCCATGGTCGTTGCGCATCAGGCCGGCGAGGATCTGGGTTTCGCCATCATGCAGACGCAGGGTGGTCTGGGCATTGCGGGTGTCGACCTGCACCGGAATCGTGCCCTGGCGGGTCGGCTCCAGCGGCGTGGCGTTGCTGACCTCCAGCGCGACCTTGATCGCCACTTCGTTGTTCAGGTGCACGGTCGGCTGCACCTCCAGTTTCAGACCGACATCCAGGTAAGTCACGCTTTCGGTGATCACCGGTCCCTGGGTCGATGGCACCGAGGTGGCGCTGATGATCGGCACACGCTGACCGATGTGAATCCGTGCCTGTTCGCGGTTGCTGACGCGGATCACCGGGCTGGCCAGGGTGTTGATGTCGTTGTCCTGGGCGTTGATCTTGGCCTGGGGCGATGGCGAGATGGTGATCCGGCTGGAGTCGATGCCCTTGAGCTGATCAAGAAGGGTCACCGCCGAACCGTCGCTGTTGACCACGCCGAAGGTGTTCGGCCATTGCAGGCCCAGGTCGAGAATGCGCTGGGTGGCAACTTCCATCACTTCCACTTCCAGCACCACTTCGGGGTTGGACTGATCTTGCGATTGCAGGAGCCTTTCCGCCATGCGGATGGCGTCGCCGGTGTCGCGCATGGTCAGGGTATTGAGGCGCTCATCGACGAACACGTCGCGGGTCTTGAGCATGGTCTTGACCATGTTCAACGCGGTGTTCGCATCGATGCTGGTCAGGTAGAACGTGCGCATCACCAGCTCTTGATAATCCTTGAGCTTCTGCGGCGAATCCGGGTAGATCAGCAAGGTGTTTTCGTTCACCACTTTCTGGTGCAGCTGATTTTGCTGGAGCAGCAGTTCCACGGCGTCCTCGATGCGAACGTCACGCACGAAGATGGTGGCTTTCATGTCCGGGCGCAGGTCCTTGTCGAAGATGAAATTCAGGCCGGCGACCTGGGACAACACTTCGAAGATGGTCTTCAGGTTGGCGTCGCGAAACTCCAGGGTCACCGGTTTGTCCAGGCGGGTGCGCAGTTGCGGATAGGGAACGACGTTGCGGCTCTGCACCAGACGGACATTGCTTTGCAGTTCCAGGGCGCCTTCGTTGTTCGGGTCCAGCTCAAGGATCTGTTTGACCTGACGGTCGGCGCCGTAGATGTCGCCGCGACGCAGGTCGCCACGGGCCAGCTCGAGTTTTTCGTCGAGGCTGCGCATGTGATCGAGTTGGCGGATTGCGTCCTGGGCCCGACGGTTTTTCGGTTCGATGGTCAGCACCCGGCCGTAGGTCAGGCGTGCCGAAGCGAAGTCGCGCTGAGCACGGTCCATATCGGCCTGGCTCAGCAGCGCCGTCACTGCCCGGGCACGGCCGCTGGTGAGCGCCAGGTGCAGCTCGGTGTTGCGAGGGTTCTCCCGCAACCCTTCCTCGATCCGGGCCAGGCCGGCTTCGTACTGACCCGACGCCATCAGGTCAGTGCCTTCTTCCTTGGCCATCTGCGCCGAACTGCAGGCGGCCAGCCCGGCACAGAAGCCAAGGCTGATCAGCAAACGGGAATTGTTCATTGCGCGCTCCCCACAGACAAGGTCTGGGACAAATGCAGAGGCAAATAGACCAGGCTCAGTTCCATGTCGGAAATCCCCTCGATCTTCCATGTTTCGTCGATCACATCCCCTTTACGCACGACGTAGATTTTCTCGCCGTTTTGCAAAAACACTTGCAGGTCGGTGCGGTCCTCCATCCTGCCGATGAACTGGAAAGGCAATGGCGGTGCAGTGGGGACCTGCACCACCGGAGCTACATTGACGGGTTGTTCGGTGACGCTGGCCAGGGTCGGCACCGCTTTCCAGCTGCGGGCGGCGAACAGATCGCCGGCCGGGCTCAGGTCCTTGATCGCCGTGGGTGCACCGGAGGCTTTCGCCGCAGGCAGCGCGCCATGGGCCTTGCCCTTGGCGGGCGCGGCCACAGCGACCACTTCAACGTCGCTGTCGTCGGCCGGCATGAGGTATTCGGGCAACCAGGTCAGCGCCGCGGCCACGCCGAAGAACGCCACCCAACCCACT
The DNA here is from genome assembly GCF_005502415.1 of Pseudomonas sp. G(2018). Classification (NCBI taxonomy): domain Bacteria; kingdom Pseudomonadati; phylum Pseudomonadota; class Gammaproteobacteria; order Pseudomonadales; family Pseudomonadaceae; genus Pseudomonas; species Pseudomonas sp. G(2018). Next base: position 13,369 of record NZ_SCOO01000050.1, read on the forward strand.
GCACGTTTGCTGTTCATCATGACCTCGACAGGTAAAGGGTCATGCGGATCCGGCCATTGAGGTCGGTGTCGGCGATCTTTTTGCGCTGGAACTCCACGTCTTCCACCACCACCGCCGGCAACTGGCCGAGCAAGGCGTGCAGGAAGCGCCGCAGTTGCGGGTAGCTGCCACGCACCGGCAGCAGAATCTGATAGCGGGCCAGGTGCGTCTTGGGATCGATGCCCAGCGAGTACTCGCCCCGGGCCAGGGTGATGCGTTCCTGGGCGGCCAGTGCGTAGATCTTGTCGATAGCAACGGTGGCCTGGGGCTGGGACGGCAACTTGCTGCGAAAATCATCGAGCTGGCGTTGCGGCACCACCGGTGGGGCGACCGTGCCGTCCTCGACCTTGGCCAGGTACTCGCGGGCTTCGCGGGTCTGCTGGCTGATGGTTTGCAGTGACTGCCAGTCCGGTAACAGGCCGGCCAGGCCCCAGGTCAGCGCCACAACCACCAGGGCCAATCCGGCCAGGCCAGGCACGCCGAGGCTTTGCAGGTATTCGTGGACGATCAATCTAGGGATTTGCATCGCCGATCTCCCAGGTAGCCGACAGGTTGAACCGGACTGGTTGCTCCGGCACGTTGGCGACGATTTCGTGACTCAGCAGCGACACATCGGACAGCTCGTCGCTGGCTTCGAGGCGCTTGTGAAAATCGAGCATGGCGTCCAGATCCTTTGCCTCGGCGCTGATCCGTACCTGGCCCTTGCGGGCGTCCGGGGTCAGGGTCAGCAAGGCAATGTTCTGGCGAGGCATGGCTTCGAGGGTGGCGAACAGCTGTTCCCAGGGGCGGCGCAATTGCTGCGAGACCTTGCGCATTTCCGCCAGGTTCTGCGCCTGCTCGCGGGTTTCTGCCGGAGAAAGGCTGACTTTGGTGCCGGTGTCGCCCGTGAGTACGCGTTGGGCGGTCTGCAGGTGACCCTGCTGTTGTTCGGACTCCCCGCTCAGGTGTTGCTGAATCGCGATGCAGCTCAGCGCCAGCACCACGCCCCCGGCCAGCAGACTCCAGCCCAGGGGCGTCGAGCGGCGGCGTGGCTGAAAGTCGAGCATCAGGGCGCGCATGTCAGGCCACCGCCCGGGACATGACGTACAGGCAATCGTGTACGGCTGTCCGGTCCTCTTCGAGGGTGCGCAGGTGCACACCGGGTACCTCAGGGTGCGAATCGATGCGCGCCGGAGCGTGCAGGTAAACGTTCAGCGGCCGTTCGCTGGTGGAGGCCTGCAATTGGCTTTCACGGCCGATCAGTGCGGTCAGCGCGGCATCGCTGTCACTGCTGCCCACCGAACGCACCGAGGTCCAGCGGCCTTCGCGAGCCACCAGCATCACGCTGCGCACCGGCTCGGCGACCACGAACAGGAAGTCCCCGGCATCGAAACTTTTATCGAAATGATTGAACGCCGCCATCAGGTACGGCTGCACTGAGCGCAGGCGCAGGCCACGTCCACTGACCAAGGTGCGCAGGCGTTCCAGCAGGTCTTGCGGCAACGCGGTGGCGACACGATCGTAGCCGGCGGGTTCGGCCGAGAGTACCAGGCTCCAGGGCTGGCTCGGCACCCCGTAGAGGTCTTCGAAGCACAGCTGGGCAAAGCCTTGCAGTTCGTCGGGGCTGCTGATCTGGTCGCTCCAGGGCACCAGGCAGAAACGACTGAAGTGACCGGAGATCACCACGGTCAGCTCCGCACCGGCGCGGGCATGTTCGCCCAGCAGGCGGTCTAGGGTCTCCAGGGCGACGGCCCAGGCCTTGAAACCTTCATCGATGTAGCCGACGCTGCCCAGCCACAGGGTTTGACTGCCCTGCCGCTGGCCTAGGCCGACACCATTGGCGCCGAGCACGGCGACATAACGCTCACGAGATAAAAGTGACACGATTGATCTCCTCGAGAGTGGTCCGGCCTTGTTGCACCAGTTCCAGGGCCGACTCGCGCAGCAGGCGCAAGCCACGTTTGCAGGCGTGGGCCTTGATCTTCGAAATCGGTTGGCGCTCGACGATCATTTGCCGCAGCTCGTCATCCAGGTGCAGCAGCTCGGCGATCGCGCTACGCCCGCGGTAGCCGGTGCCACGGCAATGGCCGCAGCCCTTGCCATGCACGAAGTGGTAATGCGCGACTTGTTGCGGATCGAGCCCCGAGGCTTGCAGCTCTTCTTCGCTCGGGGTGAACGGGGTGCTGCAACTGGTGCAGACCAGGCGAATCAGGCGCTGGGCCAGCACGGCATTGAGCGCGGACACCAGGCTGTAGGGGTCGATTTCCATCTGGGTGAAGCGGCCGATCACGTCGAATACGTTGTTGGCGTGGATAGTGGTGAACACCAAGTGCCCAGTGAGCGCCGATTGCACGGCGATTTGCGCGGTATCGGGGTCGCGGATTTCACCGACCATGATTTTGTCCGGGTCATGGCGCAGGATCGAGCGCAGGCCGCGGGCGAAGGTCAGGCCTTTCTTCTCGTTGACAGGAATTTGCAGCACGCCCGGCAGCTGGTATTCCACCGGGTCTTCAATGGTGATGATCTTGTCCACGCCGTGGTTGATCTCGGTGATCATCGCGTACAGCGTGGTGGTCTTGCCGCTACCGGTGGGGCCGGTGACCAGCACCATGCCATAGGGTTCGGCGGCCAGGCGGCGCAGTTGACGCAGGGTTTCCTCTTCGAAGCCCAGGGCCTGCAATTGCACGCCGCAAACCTTGTCGGCCAGGTCCTGCTTGTCGAGCACCCGCAGCACCGCGTCTTCGCCAAAAATGCTCGGCATGATCGACACCCGGAAGTCGATCTGCCGGCCGCTGATGCCGATCTTGAAGCGACCGTCCTGGGGCACGCGTTTTTCACCGATGTCCAGTTCGGCCATGACCTTGACCCGGGAAATCACCTGCTCGGCGAACTCGCTGCCCTGGATCTTGCTGATATTGTTCAGCACGCCATCGATGCGGTATTTGATCACCAGGCCGCTGCCGGTGGTGCCCAGGTGGATATCGCTGGCGTGCATTTTCAGCGCGTCGTAGAGAGTCGAGTTGACCAGCTTGACCACCACGCTGGAATCTTCGCTGATGCTGGTCAGCGACAAGCTTTGCAAGTTATCGGTTTCGGCATTGGCGTCGGCCTGGGCGTTGAGCGACTCCACGGCGTGGAAACTCTCTTCGTGACGCGCCAGGTAGGCTTTGAGGTCGTCGGCGTGCACAAGGTACAGCGGCGCGCCGTGCAGGCAATCGTCGATCCAGGCCAGGCGGGCCGTATCGAAGGGGTCGGCAAACACGCCGATGACCGCGTCGTCGTGACGCAGCAGGGTGAATTCGCGCTTGAGGCATTGGGCCAGGGTGACCCGGTCGAATACCGGGGTGGCTTGAAACAGGCTGTCGGTGTCGAGTACCGGATAATGCAGGGTAGCGCCCAGGCACTGGATGAAAGGCATGGGGGCCAGTTCGCACAGCTCCCCGAGGGCATCCAGAACTCGCTGGCCGGACGTGGCGGCCAGGGAACGCGCCTTGGCCAATTGCTCACTGGTAAAACGGGGGGGTACACACTCCAGCGGCACAGCATCGACGACAAGGGATAGACGGTCCATGGCTTGCTCTCCAACGCCCGGGGCTTTGAGCCCTGTTGGCGCGGCGAGCCATTGCGGCGGGTGCCGGAACGTCTTGTCGCGCCACTACTCCCCGGTGAGCAATTGTTCGTCGCCTGGTGCCTTGGAGGCCGTACTTCGTCGGCGATCCGCGAGCACCCAACTACCGTCGTACAACTGCAGCGGGAAACTTTCGGTCCTGCTCTGGCGTCGTTCGACAAAGCCTTCGGAACTGTTCACACCCGTTTTGGGTTCGCGCTGCATCCCCAGAAGATCAAGCACTGCTCGGGCCAATTCCGCCAACGGAAACGGTTTGAACAGGATATGGCTGACTCCCAGTTGCCGGGCCCGCTCGCAAACCTCTGCGGTTGGATGCCCTGTGATCAGCACAAAATGACACTTCCTGCTCTGGCGGACGGCATCGAGTACCTGAAAGCCTTCCATATCGGGCAAGCGGTAATCGAACACCATCACATCGGGTGAAAAGCGTTCGGCTTCGCCGATGGCTGTTTCACCGTTGTGAGCAATCCGGACTTCCAGCGCTTGCGCCTGCAGGTAACCCTGGAGGTTTTCCGCCAGCAGCTGTTCGTCTTCAACAACCAGTACTTTGTTTAACAAGGTGGACTCCTTGAAACCGCAGGTCCGAATACCGAACCTGGCGGAGTGCGCGCCTTACAAGGTCTAAGGCACACTTCATGCCAGGCTGAGCGCCGGTCGTTTTATCGCTTCATGTCCTTGAATTTAAAAACAATGCCTTTTCGTCCATATACCCCACCCCCCAAAAGCGGGGAAAACCGAACGGGTGGGCATTGAAGCTTTTCCCCACTTTTGGGGGACGGTTCAATCGTCGGCAATCCGTTCAATCCGATTACTGGAACGCAGCTGCGCCAGAACCTGTAGACGAGCCTTGACCTGTTTCTGTCGGGCAAGGTAAACCCGAACCATGTCAAGTCCTCGCTCTTCTGTGACATTGGCTGCCTCCATTCGGTTCTGCAAATAGATCAAATGCCAGCCCACCTCCGTGCGCACCGGTTCGCTGACGGCTCCCGGTGCCAGGGCAAAGGCTGCCGCCTCGAACTCGGGCAGCATGCGCCCACGGGGAAAGTAGCCCAGGTCGCCACCCTGGCTGGCCGATGCGTCTTCGGATTCGCTGCGGGCGACACTGGCGAAGTCTGCCCCTTCACTGGTCTTCTTGCGTATTGCCTCCAAGCGTAGTCTCGCTGCTGAAACAGTGGAAGCCTCCGCACCCTGAGGCACCTTGATCAGGATATGCCTGACCTGTATTTCCTCGGGCCGGTTCATCTCGGCGCGGTGTTCTTCGAAAAACGCCCGGACCTGTTGTTCGTCAGGCGCGTCGACCCTGGTGAGTTCGCTGAACACCTGCTGGGCCGCCAGATCCCGGCGGGTGTACTCGATATAGGCGGCCTCATCGAAACCGGCGTCCTCCAGGCGCTGGGCGAACACCTGCGCGCCCCCCATGGCCTGACGCGTCTGGTCCACCTGGCTCTGCACCGTGGCATCGCTGATCACCACCCCGCGCTTGAGCGCTTCCTGCCAAAGCAGCTCCTTGTCGATCAAGGCGTCCAATGCCGCCTGGCGCAGCTGTTTGTAGGCGCTGGGGCTGCGGATGCTGGCGACTGCCCGGCCCTGATCCTCCAGGTACTCGGCGAAATAGCGCTCCAGGCGCATCTGGGAAATTTCCTCGCCATTGACCCGGGCCGCGACCTGGCCATTGCTGCAAAACGCCGCAGGCACCCACAACGTCAACAGGATCAACAAAGTGTTGAGTTTCATGTTCGGCCTCCGGTCAGGGCATGGCGGCAATGGGTTTGTAGGGGGCAACCAGATAGAAGCGCTGGTTGGGCAGGTCCACGGTCACCACATGGGCGCCGTTCAGGCCCAGGCGCCGGCCCGGTCCGAAGCTGATCAAAGGGGTCAGGCCGGTATCGAAGTCATTCAGGCCCTCCAGGGCACTGACCAGTTTTTCGCGGCTGGCGTCGCGCCCGACCTGTTTCATGCCTTCGCTGAGCAGCATCATCGAACTGAACGCGCCGACCTGCAGCACCGCGTGTTCGCCGCCGAGCTTCTGGCTCTCGCGCAGCTGGGTCAGGGCCAGGCGCCCGGCCATCGTCCAGTCGCTGGGCACGAAGGGATAGGCCAGAAACACCCGCCGGGAAAAGTCGCTGGGCATTTGCAGCAGATCCCCCGCTACCTGGTTCGACGCGGCGAACAGGTATGGCACTTGCCCCGCCGTCTGCAAGCGTTCGGCGAGACGACTGAAACCGCTGCTGCTGCCCAGGTAGAACACCGAGCGCGAGCCCAACGGCAATTCGTCCTGCGCCGACTGCTGGGCTTGCAGCTGCACATTCTGCCAGGCGTTGTCTTGCAGGTACTGGGCAAGCTTCTGCGCGGCCAGCCGTTGGCCGGGCTCGTCCGGGTAGGTGATCAGTGTCGGTCCCTGCAACACCCGCAGACTGGCGGCGGCGTAGTTGGCCAGGGCAATCATCTGCTCGCGCAGCCCCGGCAGCGGCTCGAAAATCTGCCGGCTGACCTGGGCCGAGCCCTGCAACGACAGCGGCCCGATCAGCGGCACACCGGCCTGTTCCAGACGTGGCGCCAGTTCCGCATCGAGGGCCGGTGCCAGCGGTGCGATCAAGGCGAAGACCTGTTCCTGTTCGATCAGTTGATTGAGCGCTTTCTCGGCGCTGGCACGATCGGGACCTGGATCGAGAATGGTCAGGCGCAGTTGCCGCCCATGAATACCGCCCGCCTGATTGATGCGCGCCACGCAGCCTATGAGTACCGCCGCCACCGTGCTGCCCTCCTCGCTCAACGCCCCGGAGCCTGGCAACAAGGTGCCCAGGTGCAGACTGTTGGGGCTCAGGCCCGGATCGCGGTCCTCGGCCAGGCGCTTGAGGTAGGCCGTGAGGTTGCGCTGATCGTTCATCGACAGCACGAACCGCGGCATCGCCGGGTCCAGTCGATTGTTGCCCGGATCGCGTCCTTCCTGCACGGCCCTGGCCAATGTGCGGTCGGTGTAGGCCGGATATGTGCGCCCATTGACCTGTTGTTGGCCATAGGTGCTGCTGAGCCGCGACCAGGTCAATTCCGGCGGTCGTACCCCGCCCTCGGGACGCCCCAGACCATCGGCGCCATGGCAGTTGGCGCACGGCAGACTGGTCGCCGGCAGCAACATGCCCGCCGCCCCGACCCGGGCTATGATCGGCTCACCACTGGCCGACACGCCCTCGCGATACAAGCGCTTGCCGGCACTTTCGCTGGGGGTCAGCGGCAGCGCCTGGGCGGTCAGACTTATACCAACCAGCATGAGCAGGCCGAGGATGAGGGCGTTTTTCATGGCGCGGACTCAACGACCGGCCACGGGCATTGTCAGCAACTGCAAGCGCTGGGCAATGGCGGCAGCCGGGGCATCGGGACGGATTTTGCTCCAGCGTTTGTTGGCGACGTCGCCGACGATCAGTTGGGTTGAATGTTGCTCGGGCGTCGGGATGATCTGGCCGATGCGGCCCAGGACCAGATCCATTTGCGCCTTGTCGCCGGTAAGAAAAAGCCAGTGGGGCCCATCGACGCCCTGCTTCAAGGTGTAAGCCTTGAGTACCGCCGGCGTGTCCCGCAGCGGATCACTGGTAAGGGAAATAAAGGTGACGCCGTCCGCCTTGTCACCCAGCACTTCACGCACTTGCTTGAGCTTTTGGGTGATCAACGGGCAGGCATCGGAGCAACTGGTGAAAATCACATTGAGCAGCACCACGCGGTTCTGCAGCGCGTCGCTGTAGAAGCGCAGGGTGTTACCGTTCTGGTCCTGCAACGGCGTGTCGGTGAACCAGGTTTTTGCATCACGGGTGCCGCCTGCCGGTTGCGCTGCAACCGCTGCAGGTGCCGTCGCTTGCGGTGCAGTCGCCGGTTGCCCATGTCCTTCGTGGGAAAATGCCTGGAAGCTGATGATGCAAAAGCACATGGTCAGGAAGATCAAGGCGAGCGCTTTCATGGCTGATGCTCCATGGCAATGGCGGTGTGCTTGGCGTGGGCGTTGCGCTGGCCGCTGAGCTTCTCGACTTCACGGCTGAGTACGGTCGGGTCGGTGAAGCCGTAATAGCGCGTCCAGTGACGACTGTTGCCGTCGCCCACCAGGATCAAGGGTTGGTGGCTCTTGAAGTCACCACTGAAGCTGCCCAGGCCCTTGAGGGTTTCGTTGACCGACTGTGGCGAACCGGTGAGCCAGCTCCAGCCCGGACCGTTCTGGAAAGTGCGGGCATAGTCGTTCAGGCGTTTGGCGTCGTCGCGCTGCGGGTCGATGCTGATCGACACCAGTTGCACCTCGCTGCCGACCCGGCTGCCCAACTGTTTCTGCACTTTGCCCATGATCGACGACACCACCGGGCAGACCGTGGTGCAACTGGTATAGATGAAGCTCATGACCACGATCTTGTCGTTCACCAGGTCTTTTTCCAGGCGCACGGTCTTGCCGTTCTGGTCCACCAGCGCCACGTCGGCGAACTTGACCTGGGCGCGCTCCGGACCGGCACTTTTGGCCGGTGTATGGCCAGCATGTTCATCCGCCGAATGCGCCATGGCCTGACCGACACCGACGGCCAACAGGCAGAGCGTCAGCAGTCCACGATGTGCAAATCGATTCATGTCGATGTCCTCTCAATGAGTGGCGCCGGGCAATACCCGAACACTGGCAAACGTCTGGTCGTCGAAGGTCGCGCCCAGGGATGCCGCACGTACGTGCAGGTACCAGGCGCCTTTCTGATCGAGGGTCACCGGGGCTTCGTAGATGCCGTTGCCGACATCCCGCGCGGCGACCCGCTGTGGTCGTGAACTGGGCGCCAGGAAGTAGCGCACCTGCACGTCCTTGACCCCGCTGCGTTGGGCCTTCTGCTTGCCCTCGACGATGCGGAAGCGCACCACGTAAGGGCTCCCCTGGGTGGCGGTGGATTTATCGAGCATGAACTCCACTTTCGGCACACCCGCCTGTTGCGGGGCGTTGTTGTTCGCCTCCACCACTGTGCTGAAGCAATGGATGATGTTCGGTTGGTTGAGCAGGAACGCCACGTCGAAACGCCCCGCCGGTGGCAGCTTGATCCGCGCGCTGTACAGACCTGGCTCGACTTCGCGCAGGCTGCGGTCGATGACCAGCGCCGCCCGCGCCACTTGCCCGCGATTGGGGTAACCCGACATCGGCGCGTTCATGCCTTCGGCATAGAAGTAGGTGGTGTTGTCCGCCGGGTTGACCACGAACACCGAATTCTCGTCCCGCGACACCCCCAGGCTCGATGCCAGCGGCAGGTCGCCGGCCAGCCGTGGCGGCTGGGTACCCGCCTCGAACCCCTGGCTGATCGGCTGGCGGCCTTCACCCAGCGACAACAGGTTGATCATCGTCACCTTGGGCGAGGCCAGTCCGCGAATGTAGGCATAGGCCTTGGTGAACACCACTTGATAGGGTTCGGCGGACACGTCCAGTTCATGGATCAGCGAATCGGTCGCCGCGTCGATCACCGAGGCCTGGTTTTCCAGGGTGTTGAGTACGATGCCGAACCGGCCGTCGGCGCTGAAGCCCATCGGGCCCAGGCCCTGCTTCATCTTGATCACCCGCCGCACCGACTGGCTCGCGGCGTCGACCACGGTGACCGTGCCGTCCTTGCCATCAGCCACATACGCGGCGCCGGACAATGGCGAATACACCACCGACAGCGGGTGCGAGCCGGTCTTGAGTTGTTTGATCAGGGTCAGGCTGGCGATATCGATGATGCTCAGGGTGCCGTCATCGCGATTGGTGACGAAGGCAAAACGGCTGTCCTTGCTGAAGGCGATTTCATGGTGCCCGGCGCCGGTGGCCAGGTGCTTGAGGGTTTTCAGGCTGCCGGTGTCGATCACCGTGACCCCGGATTGCTCCGTGGGTTTGGCGTTGTTGCCGACCCACAGCAGGCGTTCATCCGGTTGCAGGGCCATGCGCACCGGGTTGCTGCCGGCGGCCACCGAGTCGACCAGTTTGAATTGTTCGCTGTCGATCACCGCCACCTCATTGGCGGTCGGCATCGACACGAAGACCCGTTTGTTGTCCTTTGGCGTAACCCAGTCCATCGGCGGTTGCTTGATGTCGATCCGCGCCATGGTGCTGGTGATGCCGCCCACCGACACCGACGGGTCGACCACCGAGACGCTGGCATCGCGGTTCATCACCAACAGGAAGTAGCCGTTGAGGTCGAGCAGCGGCCGTGCGCCGATGCTTGATTTGAGGAAGACGCCGACCCGTGACTTGCAGCTGTTTTCTCGGCCCTGGGCCTGGTCGGCGGCAGCGGCTTCCGGGTCCAGCCAGGCGCCGGGGGCGACACCCGCCAGCGGTTGACCCGAGGCCTTGTCCGTGACGCGAAACTGCACGTCGGCGAACTCGCCTTCACGCAGCACGCCGTCTGCGGCCAGCGGCCGCACTTCCAGCGCCACCGACACACCGTCACGTTCAAGAGACTGACCGGTCCAGGTATTGGGCAGCGCCACCTCGCTGAGCATGACCGGAGGCGACGTGCGCGATACCCCCAGCCAGATCAGCGCCACCCCGATAACCAGGGCGCAACTGGCGAATGTGATGGTCCTGTTCATGTCCCTACTCCCCTTCAGATCTTCGTCTGCCTCGTTCCCGCCGGCCTGCGCAGCCCCTTTGTGGGGGCGGTGTCGCCCCCCTCATCTCCACGCCTACGGTACCGGCGCCGGTTCCGGTTCGTTGGTTACCCGCAGCAATCCCCACAACCCGGCGCTATTACCGAAGGAGGCGTTGTCGCGGTACAGGTAGTCCCCCGGTATCGCATTGCTGCCCCCGGCGCTCGGGTGCATGAAGCTGAAGTGCGCCGCCGGCAACACGCTTTCCCGGGCGCCGATGTACATCGACATCGGGTTGAGCCCGAACCGCACCGATCCCACCCCTGGCGTGCCCATCGGATAACCGCCCAGATCGCTCTTCTCCGACTGGAACGGGTTGACCGACCAGACGTGGCCATCGAGCTGGAAGGTCGAACCGCGACTGCCACCGGACGGCATCAGGATATGCGTACGGAACGGTTGCCCCGGCTTGACGTAGAACACCGGCGTTTGCGGATCGCTGCCCACCAGCGCGTTGCTGTACGCCATGTGCGCGTTCGGCACATCGCCGAAGGTGCCAGGGCTGCCGGCGTGACCGAACGGCGCATCCGGGGCCAGGCCGAAGCGGAACCACATCGGCTCGACCTTGTAGTTGATCGCCATGCTGGCGTTGTCCTTCGGATCGTTCGGTACACCGTTGCCTTCCGCAGCAATGCCTTCCACCGGCCGCCCATTGGCCCAGCGCGTGTTCAAGGCGCGCTGCCAGACCATCGCAAAATCGCGATAGCTGGTCTGGCCCGACGCGGTGACCGTGGCCGATGCGCGCTTGGCATCCTCGACCCAGGTGGAACCGATCGGCAGGATGCTCATCGCACCACCCAGGCCTTTTTGCGGCTGTTTGATGACGTCCGCCGGGGTGATGTTCAACCCGCCGAACTCCACCGCCGTGGCGTTGATGTTGTCGACGTTGCGTCCCAGCTGGGTGATTGGCTTGCCTTCACGCTCCAGGTGCCCGGCGTAGTACTGATAGGTACGGGTCGGGTACGCGCCGGTTGTGCCGACACGCGGTGGCACGGTCTGGATCGGGTTGGCGCCGACGTTGGCACCGTCGGATTTGGTGATGTCATAGGCCAGCAATTGCGTGTGCAGGCCGACATGACTGGATGGCCGCATCAGGTTGTTGTTGAAGGTGGTCGAACCCATGCCGTCGTTACGATCACGCTTGGCCAGGCCTTGCATGATGGCGGTCTGGGCCAGGTCCGGCATCACGCTCGGCAGGCGGTTTTCCAGGGTGATGTTGATGCAGTCACCCGCCGCCGCACGCAGTATCAGTGGTTCGACAGGCTCCCCGGGTTTCAGCTTGCCGGTGGTAGGGTCGAGGTCGGCCTTGCGCACATACAGGATCGCGGTCGGGTCATGCAGCGGCCCGCTTTGCCCGCCGAGGGTGAAAGTCTCGCCATCTTCAGGATCGGTGATCGTGACCTGCGGAATGCTCATCGGCCGCGAGTTGAGCACCAGGGTGCCCCCCGTGGGTTTCAACGGTCCGCCGACATGCTGCCCGATACCCGCCGGGTCGCCGATGGACAGGCCCAACGGGTTGGTCAGGATGTCGTTTGCCAGCGCCGCGACCACTTCGTAGTTGCGTTGCACGGTAGGCCGGGTGCCGATTCCGTTCGGGTTGGCGCCGTACCGTGGGCAGATACCATCAAACGCCACGGTGTTGCGCATGCCGGTCGGTTTCGCGTTGTTCGGCAGCGCGAACAGATCGCTGCGTTGCGCGGTGTAGTTACGCATCACGCCCCAGATACCGTTCCAGTAACCCTCGATGGACGCGTCCATGGTGTACAGATAGTCACCCGTGGTCGCCGCCGCACTGGAGATCATCGACACCGGCGCATTGAAGCCCATCTGTTCGGAGATCCCGACCATCTGCGAGGCGCGCCAGCCGGAGTTGGAGCTGTTGCCGTAGCCGGAACCGCTTTGCAGCCATTTCACGCCGTGCAGGGTGACGTTGTGCTCCTCTTCGTGACCGCCGGCATGCACCCGCAGCCGCACGTTGTCACCGGTGTAGGTACGCAGCATCGGCGTGAACGGGTCACCCGGCTCCGCGCCACCCTTGTTGATGTGCGGCGGAAACAGCGTGGTGCCGCCGGTCGGGCCGGTGGCTGAGGTGATCAGGTTCGGCGCCAGGTTCATCGCCGGGATCGCGCGGTCGGTACGGCTTTGCATGGCGTACGCCAGATCGCCGCCCAGGCCGTCGGCCTGCATGCCGCGCTTGCCGTCCGGGCCGACCTTGTTCGGGTCGAACACCCGCAGGGCCAGCGGTTCGTTGCGGTAGTTGACGACGAACATGCCCGGGTCATCCACCGAGATCGCTTGCGGGCAAGGCCGGCTCGGGCAACCGGGTTTCACGCCGCCACGCAGCTCCACCACCGCTTCGAGCAATTCGCTGGTGTTGTCGCGCACCGGCGGGTTGATCGCGTAGCGGAAGCTGTCGGCCGTGGCCGGGAACGCTTGCGGGTTCGGCACGCCGTCAGGACCTGCGCCGACGTACACACCCGCTTCATAGGCGTGCTGGAAGTCGCTGTATTCGAGGAAGAACTCACGGAAGCTGTCGTTCTTGCCGTCGTAGTCCAGGTCGCCGGTAGAAATCACCGCTTGCCACGAAGTCGGCCCGCCGTCCTGCCGCGCGCCGCTGTACAACGGCTCGCCGGTTTCGGCGTGGAACCAGGTGGAACCGGCCGGTTCAGCCAGTACGGTGGCGTACAGGCCGATCTGCTGGTGAGTCGATGGGCCGAGGTGGTCGTGGGTGAAAATGGTGCCCAGGCCACGGTCGATGCCATAGGTATTGATCACCGGATCGGCGAACCAGCGCTGCATGGCCGTGCGCGCCCCGACCCAGTCCGCCCGGCCGAATTGACCGAAGTACGGATGGTTCTTGGCTTTCGGACAGGCAGGCGTGCCGTCACGCGGGTCGGTGCCTTCGCACTGGTTGTACTCGCGGATGGCCTGGATGCGCTCCTGCACGGCACCTGGGGAGAGCACGCCGTCTTCGTAGTTCCAGCCGTTGGAAGAACCGTCCGCCGCGGTCAGGTCCCATTTCGGCAGGTGGATGTGCTGGCCGATCACGTCGGTCGGCGTGCGCACTTGATAGTCGTCCATCTCATAGGTGGCCGGTATCAGGTTGGTTTGCTGGTACTGCACACAGTCGAAGGTGTTCATGCGCATCACCAGAGGCTCTGGCGGACGCTGCTTGGTGATCACCGGCCAGGCGTCTTCCCACAGTGCCAGGATGCGGGCTTGCGGGAAGTGGTAGCCGACCTTGTTGTACACCGCGTCGAACTGGATGTTCGCGGCTTTGTAGATCCGTGGACGGTCGGCGGTGAAGGTCGAGGAACCGATGAACGACATGCCGTCGAGACGCTCGCCGCTGGCGAACTCACCGGTGCCGGAACTGCTGGTCAGGCGTTTTTGCCGGTCGTCCATGCACGGTTCGAAGTACGGTGCACCGGCCATCGGCAAGGCGCCGTTGGTGCGGAAGTTGCGCGCCACGACCTGGCTGCCCGGCAGCACGGCAAAACTCGGGTGATCCTTTTTCGCGTGGAACGCCATGGCAGCCTGTTCGACTTCGGTGCCTTCTTCGGGCAGGTAAATCGGTTTGGCCCGTTTCACGGATTTGGAGAAATCCAGCGAAGTGGTAATGGTCTCAGCCTCGCCTCCTTCGGAGACACCGCCCAGGGCATGGCGCGGCAAACCGCCGTCCCAGCCACCGGATTGATTCGGGTCGAGGTTGGCCCACAGGGCATTGCCGCTGGCTTTCAAGGCTTGCGCCGTGGCGGCGTCGAGCATGTCCAGCGGTGGGGTCGGTGGGCGTTGGCCGACCGAACTTTCCATGCCGCCGATCCAGAATGGATAGCCAGGGTTTTTCAGGGTGCCGTCGGCATTGCGGTTGGCTTCGCTGCGATCGACCAATGCCAGGGAACCGATAGCCGCACTGTTGGTATGAGCACCGCCGCCATGATGCTCGCCGTCATCGTCGCCCTCTTCATCGTCATCGTCATCGTCATCGTCATTGGCGGCCACCAGGGTTTCGCCGAGTTTCGGTACCACCGCGACTTTGCCCGGCATCGGCGGCATGGCTTTGCCCGGCAGCGGCACCACGGCGGGAATCGGCGTGCCGGCAACGATTTCGCCATCGGGCAAGGCCCGTGCACCGGCTGCGGGTTTACCGCTACGCAGTGCGTACGGCTCGCTGTGGAAACCATCGGCGCCTTGTTGCGAGACTTCCAGTCTGGTGCCTTCTTCGAACACGTCATGCACCCGCCACATGGCCCACATGCCTTGGGCGAAGTGCGGATAGAAGTGGCAGTGATAGATCGCATCGCCCGCCACCCGGTTGCGGTTGCCCGAACCGCCGTTGGCGATTTCATAGGTGTAGCCGGCGCCCGGGCCGATGCCTTGGGCATCCACGTAGTCGGAGTTATCGTCGTTGGGGTTGAACAGCCACTGATGGCCGTGCAAGTGGAAGATGTGGTGCTCGTAGCCGTTGTGGGTATTGCGGAATTTGACGAAGTCGCCGATGTAGCTGTGGGCAACGTTCGACGGCTCCGACGGATACAACGCCGTGGTCGCCTTGACCCCGACCTGATCGGCGTTCGGCACCTGGCCGGGGGTGATGCCTTCGAGGCCGGCGTTGGCCGGTACGTCCACCAGCATCGCCACGTCCCCCACGGTGTGGGCACTGAGGAAGAACTCTTCGTATGCGCAGGACAGGCAATCGTGCATCGGCCCCACGCCCAGGCGGTTGGCGACCACTTCGGCACCCATGCCGCCGGAGCCGTAGTTGATCATGAACGAGTCGCGGGTCGGCTCCAGCACGTGGGCCATGACCGGGTCGGCCCAATAAGCCGGGAAGGCCTGAGTGACGGCGGTTTCATCCTGGAACTGCGCGGAGAAGTCGCGGAACGGCTCCAGTCGATTGGGGAGCGCCGGGTTGCGTTTACCGAGGTTTTCCAGTGGATAAGTGGATGCCGGGAAGCTGCCATCGGCGTTGCTGCCCATGACAATCGCATCGGCTTCGCTGGTGACAATTTCATTGCCGTCGACCATGTTGATGATCGGCTTGCCGGCCTTGCCTTCGCGGATCCACGGTTCGCGCTGCGGATAGCGTGCCTGGTAATCGACGATCGGGTGACCGGCCGGTGTCCGTCCGGTACTGGCCAGGCGCATCTCTTCCTCGGTGATGGTGTTGCGGTAGCTGCGACCGCCCTTGGGCATGACCGCCACCTGGGCGAACAGGCCATTGGCGTTGTTGCCGGCCGTGCCCTCGCTACCGAACGTGGCGCCGCGGCTGCTCACCGTGAACGCACCTTCGCGTTCGGCATACAGGGTGTAGGAACGGCTGCCACCAGGGGCGACCAGGGTGTTGGCGTTGCGCCCGGTATAGGACGAGATGTCATCGATACTGTTGACCGCCTGCATGCCGTTGACCTGGAAACCGACATGGCGATCACGTACCTGCTCGTCGACCTTCCACGGATCATGGCCTTCACCGACTTCGATGCCTTCTTCCTCTTCACCCTCCTCCTCTTCCTCTCCACCTTCGTCGCTGTGGGAGCCGGGGTTGGCCTGGTAGGCCAGCAGGTTCTGCAGGTTGACGGTCAGGCAGTCACCGGCCGCTACCCGCAGCACCAGTGGACGCGGGCGCTTGTCGGGCCGCAACGAAACCTTGCCCGGCACCGCGGCGCCCCCCTGGTCCAGGGAAATCAGACGGTCATCGACCACGTCACGGCGCAGGGCGAACATCATGCCGTTGACGTTTTGCGCACCGAGACGGTTGAACATCAGTGGCTGGTCCAGCGCCACGACGTTGGCCACCAGGTTGCGCTCGCAGCGCACCGCCGCTTCGGCGATCTCGATGCCGAGCATCGACGCGGCCAACAACAGCCAGGGGAGAATGGATGGAGCGCGGTGTATGCCGGTCATGATCACGGGCCTCGCTGTGGGTGCTCACAGGGAACAATTCTCGACAAGGGTCTTTGAGCAATCTGCATGCCATAAAAAATCTGTTTATTTTTCAGCTGGTTACGATTAGCACTTCATTCATCGGGGGAAATTCCCCAGTTATTCCCCCCACTTTTACGCCGCTGCCCCCATTCCCCAATGTTGGGGAAACCCGCCCCGTTTTTTTGCTCACAGCGGGGCATCCGCCGACAGTCCCTGCAGACGCCGGTACTGGTTCAATACGCTGGGCACATAACGCTGGGTTTCGGCGAACGGCGGGATCACCCCACCGCGGCTGAGTACCGCTTGGGGACCAGCGTTGTAGGCGGCCACGGCGAGGGCGATGTCGTTGTCGAACAGCGTCATCAAACGCTTGAGGTAGCGGGCGCCGCCCTGGATGTTGGCCTTGGGGTCGTAGACGTCGGTCACGCCCATCTCTCGGGCGGTCTCGGGCATCAACTGCATCAAGCCCCCCGCGCCCTTGGGCGACACGGCGCTGGCGTTGTAGCTGGACTCGGCCTGGATCACCGCGTGCAGCAGCGCAGCCGGCAATTGATGGTCAGTGGCCGCCTTGGATACCAGCTCGGCATAGGGTCGCGCCGCGATCATTTGTGGCTGCTGATCAAGGCTGACCACCGTCGCTTCAGCCTCGCGGATGACCCGCTCATAGTGGCGTCCGGGCCGGTGAACGTTGGACAGGACAAAGTTGCCCTTGGCGTCCACGGAAACGAACACGTCGGCCTGGACGGCGCCGGCCAGCAGCGTCAAACCGAGCAATCCAGCGGTGAGAGCTTTCATTGTTCTGCCTCCCCTGCCCGGCCCCGAAAAATGGGGGTAATGCCCCAATGGCCGGTCGTTTATCAGCCATACGCAAGCACTGTGCCGAAAGCGCGAAGGGCCGTGGCACGGGAGGTGCAGAAGGATGCGCAAGCCTTTATCGGCCCTTTGCATGGCAATTGCATAAGCCCCGGTTACATAAACCAGCTGCGATCCTTCTGCCGACTGTGTGAGGTCATCATGAATCAGCGACTGTCTTTCGCCTCCCGTGCCTTTTCCCTACGAGCTCAACGCGGATTCACCCTGTTGGAACTGTTGGTTGTGTTGGTGGTGCTTGGACTGTTGGCCGGCATCGTCGCGCCAAAGTATTTCGCGCAACTGGGCCGTTCCGAAGTGAAAGTGGCCAAGGCGCAAATAGAAGGCCTGGCCAAGGCCCTGGATCTGTACCGACTGGAGGTCGGTCATTACCCGTCGACCGAACAGGGTTTGCAGGCGCTGGTCACCGCGCCCAGCGACGAAACCCGCTGGACCGGTCCGTATTTGCAGAAGAAACTGCCGCAGGACCCATGGGGCCGTAATTACACCTACCGCTACCCCGGCGAAAACGGCGAGTACGATCTGCTGTCCATGGGCAAGGACGGCCAGCCCGGTGGCGAAGGCGAAAACGCCGAAGTCACCAGTTGGCAGTAACGGAAATGGCGACCATGCGTTTTCACCTCAAAGCGGTAGGCAAGGCCGGTGTGGTGTCCATGACCGTCGAAGCGCCGGGCCACAGCGAAGCGCGGCGGATTGCCGAAGACCAGGGCCTGCGGGTGGTCAGCCTGCGCGCCGAACGGCACTGGCGGGCGTTGCGCCTCAAGCAGCGCGAGACGTTCAACCTGGTGCTGTTCAGCCAGGAATTGACGACGTTGCTCAACGCCGGTCTGCCGTTGATCGATGCGCTGGAAAGCCTGGCGGAAAAGGAAAACGCGCCCCAGGCCCGCAAAACACTGAGCGAGTTGGTGCGCCTGCTTTATGAAGGCAAATCGTTCTCCCAGGCATTGGGCCAGTTGTCGGCGGTTTTCCCGCCTTTGTACGTGGCGCTGGTGCAGTCCAGTGAAAAGACCGGTGCCGTGGGCGATGCCCTGGGCCGCTATGTCAGCTATCGCCAGCGCATGGACGAGGTTCGCCAAAAGATCGTCAGCGCTTCGATCTACCCCATGCTGTTGCTGGTGGTCGGAGGTGGCGTGGTGTTGTTTTTAATGGGTTACGTGGTGCCGCGCTTCAGCCTGGTGTTCGAAGGGCTGGGGTCCAGCCTGCCGTGGCTGTCGCAGATCCTGATGAGCAGCGGCATGTTCCTGCACGCCCACCAGGGCGAATTCTTCGGCGCCTTGCTGGCGATCATCGTCACACTCGCCCTGCTTCAACGACAGCCGTCCTTTCGCCGGGGCCTGGATCGCCTGATCGAAAAACTCCCGGCGGTGCATCAGCGCATCTTCATGTACGAACTGGCGCGCTTTTACCGTTCCCTGGGAATTTTGCTTCAAGGTGGCATTCCCCTCGTCACCGCCATGGGCATGGTTCGCAACCTGCTGACGGTGGCCTCCCGCGCGCGCCTGGACCAGGCCTGCGAACGGGTGCGCGAGGGTCAATCGTTATCGGCTGCACTGGAACTCAATCACCTGGTGACCCCGGTGTCCCTGCGCCTGCTGCGCGCCGGCGAACAGTCCGGCAACCTCGGACAAATGATGGAGCGCAGCGCCGATTTCTACGACGAAGAAATCAGTCGCTGGATCGAATGGTTCGTGCGGCTGTTCGAACCCTTGCTCATGACCTTCATCGGCCTGCTGATCGGGGTGATCGTGATCCTGATGTACATCCCGATTTTCGAACTGGCCTCCAGCATTCACTGACCCTCTGGAACGGGGTCTCACGCCACGCTGCAATCTTTTTCAACGTTCAACCGAATAACCCGGGACGTTGGCGTGTTCATCGACTGAATACAGCAGCAAGTTGCAATGTTCATCAACGTTCCAGGCTGAACAAGAAGACGGAGAACGACATGCACATCAACAAGCTTTTACTGGCAGTAGCGATTGGCGCGGTTTTGTCGGCGTCTACCGTATTGATTCCAGGCAGTGTGTCCGATATGTCGAGTGCCCATGCGAGAGATGGCGGTAGTGGTGGGGG
>NZ_SCOO01000051.1:0-31319 GCF_005502415.1 Pseudomonas sp. G(2018)
GCTCTGGGAGCGGTTTTCACCTTGGATATAGCGCATAAGAAAAATGCCCGTATCTTGCGATACGGGCATTTTCTTCAACCGGCCAGCAGATTGCTAGGTTTTCACACAGCCTGCTACGGCCCCTTTTTTATTACTTATTGAAAGTGTCCCTTAAATTATCCTCTGCAGCCTTTCTCGTCTCAGAAAAGCTTTCATTTAGACCATCCAATCGCTCTGTATTTCGATTGAGAGTGTCGGTTCGACCTTCACCAATATTCAAAGCTGACCCCTTACCTGTCAAATTATCTAAATTAATTTTGTCGGCCGTAGGATAGAAATTAGTAACTTGAAGTAAGCCAATCCACTCTGAAATATCAATCTTACTCCAATCCAGCTTGGCTATCTGATCAACGCCTAGTGCTTCGCAGGATGGGTTTTCAGCATCACCCCATGTCATTCCGAGTTGTGGCCGCCCCTGCTCCTGAATGATGCGCCCTAAAGGCGAGTTGAAGCAGCAGTAAGACTCCCTTTTCTCAATACAACCAAATGGTGTTTTACTAGCGCAATAGCTGCCAACATAATGGCAAACTTTCGTTTCCTTCTTGGCTCCCAACTCAAACTCTTTAGGCTCACACTCCCATATTATTTTTACCAGAATATTAGCAATCTGATAAACCATATAAGCAATCATTACGACTGAAAGAACAGCTGCAAAACTCGAAGCCAAAGTAGCATTTGGAGCAGTAGTTACAGCACCTGTAGTAGGGTTGGTAGCAGCAAAAGCCTCGGTAGAGGGGCCATTGGCTGCGATTCCGCTTGCAAAAACCGCGTTTGCAGCCGCTGGCCCAAACGTATTCGCTGTCCAATTCGCGACATAGTTCATCATTTGTTGCTTAAAGCCTTCAATTACACCGAGTTGTGCTACATCAGTCACCGCAGCATTGGTAGCAGATGCAGCACTCCACGCTGAATCCCAACCACTGCCACTAGCCAACTCTTTTCCCAGAGTCCAGGCACTTGAAAGCGTAGGCGCGTTATCAATGATTCCGACTTTTTCAGTAAGCTGGATGGTGTTGTACGTGAGAGCAATGTAGTCCATGAGTGATACGCCGTCTGGGGCCTCGCAGCAGTCCACCCAGCCACCTACAGCCTTTTTGCACTCCATCATTTCGCCCTTGAACACTTTGCAAACATGATCTGATGTTGTGTCCTCAGGATTTTCACCGCAATCGAGATCATGTTCAGCAAACTGTGCAATTTGAAGGGCTGCGGCCGCATAACCAAACTCAGTAGACTTTTCATCGGTCGGATTGAAACACTCTTTCCCTAGGCAGCGAACTGGACCTGCACATTGATACGATGTCTTGGTATCGGTTGATGGAACTTGAACATCGTAGCCACAATCCCAAACCTCTTCAGTCACATAGCATTGCCCTGAGTCACCCTTTGCACCATCAACACATTTTTGAGAGATAAAGCCACATGTCTTATCAGCCTCGAATTTTGCACAGGTATTTAGGTTCATTCCTCCATTTACACAACCTGTGACTTTCGCCGATTGGAATAATTTATCAACACCTTGGACAGGGGAAGGCAACATAGCAGCATACATACTATCGCCAGGACAAACAGAGATTCCATTTAAAGGCAGGCAACCTGATGCTACGCCTTTAGTGACCTGAACTGCTCCGCCTTCAGTGCACTGACCAGATTGGATCTTATTGGCCGCGTCAATACAGAATTTAGGGCCATAAGACTCCGCGGCGATACGTACAGCCTTAAACCGGAACTCATGAGCGTAGAACCATCCTGGCGTTCCGCTGCCAGTATCCTTGATGTCGACGATCATTTTTAGACCGTTTTCACAAGACGGCATCTGAATAATATTAGTTGAGTCAACACCCAATGTTTTAGGTGCGTATTTATGACCAGTCCATAACCCAACAGAAGAGACAGCGATTTTTTGAGGCAGAGATCTACCATCCTCCCCTTTTGCCTTACATAGATAATCATAGTTAGCCTGATCGATACTGGCATCCGCCCGCAGACTGCTTGTTGTGTTCTGAGATGAACCACTTGAAAAGTCAACCACTACGCGATTCGTTTCGCCCGAACCAGGAGCATCCTCAACCGCAACCTTTGCAGCGAATGGGATTTCCATAACTTTCATATTATGATTTACGGAGCAAGTCCTATCAGTGTTTACAGGACATTGTTGCTGCCCTTGTGCATCGGTGTAGCACTCCATATCACCTTTATAAAAATTACATTGTGAGTTGATTGAAACTTCTTGGCAGAGAGGCGAAATCCCAGGCAAGGGCGGACCTTTGCCAAATGAACTTTCACAAACAGTAACACCGTCAATTTCTGCACATCCTGTTTCAGAAATGGCAGATATTTTCGTACACACGAATGAACCCTGACAGTAACCATCATTAATAGATGAGGCTACGTCAACAGCTTCTTGTGAATACCACTTTTCTTCGCTTACTGCCTTCAACGGATCGTAGATAACTCGCAACTTAGCGTAAGCCTCACCAGAACCAGCGACTGACGCTCGAATTTTGAATTCTTTTTTTCCCTTCTCTTTTAATAAAGAAGTCATGTTGACATTAGGAGCCGTCTCCCAAGACGTCCCTAGCTCACATGCACCAGCCGTTTCAGGTGGAAAGTTCTCGTTTGGGCCAGACCAGATTTTCGTGTTGGCAACCCATACCTGCATGTAGTCATCCCATTTTGCGTAGGTTAGACTCGCAGATTGAATTGCATCTGGGTTTACGACTTCAAAAGTCATTTTATTTTCGAAAATGGTGCAGTAACCCGACCAATAATTATCACCGACCTGACCTAACCAGATATCAATGCATCCCGGCCCGCAAGATTGAAAGTTTGTGGGACCATCGACATACTTAACAACGCCAGCTGTATAGTCGTGCTTAAGCGTGAATACTCCAGACTTATCCGCAACACGTTCGCACGTCTTCATGTCAGACACATGTTTAGACGTAGTGGTCTTTGTGGTTTCAGTTGTCTGTTTGCAATCAGCAAAGTCTTTATTAAATATGTCCTGATTGTCGATTGTCTTATCAGTGTTCGTCCAAAGTGGATCATTTTTAAGATCGGGCCGTTTAGTGCCAGAAGTGTCTTTCAACAGGCGGTAGGCATCACCGCTCATCGAGTTCTCACTTAATAAAGACGTATTAGCATTGGACCCTGCACTTAGGGTCCCTTCATCATTTCCATACAGACTTTTCAAGTCACCGGAATCAGACGTATCAGATACGCCTGGGAATAATTCAGACAGATTAATGGTTTGCTTCTGCCCCCCACTGCCAAAAGTGATCTCGGATGACGACGCAGTCGGCGCCGACCATGAATTCATCGCATCTTGAGCAGCTTTATTCCCGTCCGCTGCCGATGACGAAATGCTATCGGCCCAAGCAGGCACACAGATGGCGTACCCGTAGAAGAATAGTGTTACGGCCGCGGTGATCCTGGATAGAGAACGCATGTCAAAATCTCATAGTGTGTTACAGCAGTCATTCCACCGGAATAACATGTAAAGCGCGTCTTCCCCGACTTGGGGAATAACTCTGCCCTCACCCCCTTGCCAAGTCATCGGGTGAGAACCGATGTAATGCGCTTCCTTCGATTCTGCTCGAGGAAAGAACATGGCCATTTTGTATTGGGATTTTGGAACTGTGGGGAAGATTGAGCCCCTGCAGATGGTTTCATCCCCAATAGTTAAATGTGCAAGGCCGCGGCGGTGTTGGGTAGCAATCGTGCGCGCAGCAAGTAACGAAGTGGTTCGCCCAAAGTCGTTGGGTAAGGCAGTCCCAGCCATTGGGTAGATTTCTCCCCACGTCCCTGCACACCACCAGAGGGACGTTAGAGGCTCTTGACCAGCAACACCTAAGGCCGCGTCAGCTGTGCATGCAGCTTGTGCCAGTGGGTTTGCGACAGCAGCAGCCTCAGGGTTAACAAAGAATGCTAACTCGTCATTTGTCCAGACCGGGTCAATCTCCGTTAACTGAATGATATCGAAGTCAGCATAACCATCTGGAGAGCAGCGCTTGGGCATGTACATTTCCAGAATCGATAGCAGCGGGAACGCATAGTAATGGACGTTATAGAAAGAGAGTTTCTCCTTCGTAATCGTGTTGCCACCAACTGAATCGGATAATGTCCCCCACAGGCGCTTGTCGCCAATTGGCAAGGTAACACCACCCAATGCGAGCGAACACCCAGGCTTCCTAACAACTTCGATTAGCCGAGCAGGCTCCCACAATGAGTTGACAATACCAGGCTTCCATAAGCCAAGATTGTCCTCACACATGCAAATACTCTTCTTTGAAGCGCCTGACGGAGCATCACCAGGTGTGATGCTTACACCAGCAATACGTATAGGGAATAGACAAGCCCAACAAACATCAGTAAATAACTTACCGCTAAACAGCTCAGCATTTGGGCAGGACAAAGAATCAGTTACAGACTGATCAGATACCGATACTTGCGAATAAAGACACAGCAACAGAGAGACCAACAGGCCTAAACTACGAATGAACATAATTAATACTACCTTGAACTCTGTAACAGCGAAGGCATTTGATTAAGCACGCCTGGTTTAGAGAGCGCAAAGCCTTGTAGCGATGCACCATTTAGCGGCTTAAGCCAACCACTTAGAATTGAAACATCTTCTACCTTCTCTAAGATTAAACCTACATGGTTGGCCAAGCAGTAATCTCGAATTTCAGTCAGGAGCGTCAGATTTGCCGGCACCAACAACGCAGGGAGGTCAACCTTGCAGTAATCCCACTTATGTCCAACCAAACGTGCCATATTTGAGTTTTCCGATCCAAAGTCATCAATTGCAACTCTTAACCCCAAGGACCTAGCAAAGGATAACAATGAATCAAGGCTCTCAGACCCGTCAGAGTATTTCTCAGATATTTCGAGTACGATTTCCAACCCTAGCGAATAGACGCCAGCTAGAGACTTTATCAATGCATACGCATCAGAAGGTGACGATAATGTTTCTGAACTGATATTAATAAATAAAGGGCCCATACCGATTAATTCTGAAACATTTTCGGTGACTAGCGTTACTATCTCGCGATCCAATAGAATCCACTCACCTGGTTGCGAGTTCGCCATGAACTGTCCTGGTGAAAGCATTCGACCCGAGACTATGCGACGAGCCAACACCTCGTACCCTAGAACCTTACCGTTGGAAAAGTGAATTGATTGGAGCGCTAGCACTGTCACGGCAATGACTCTCCTGCAACTTCTTCAATATAAAAGCTTCTATCGGCCGCGGTAACTACTGAAGGCGTGAAATCGATAGAGAACCTCGTGCGCACATCATCCTTTAGGATGTATACGGCACGGCCTACTTTATTTTGCACTTCAGTAAATCCATCCCAACCTTTCTGGCGATCCATTTCTGACAAAATAATGACAACATTCTGCTTGTCACCGTAAGTTTCAATCTGCGCCTTCGCAAAGTTGATCTGTTTTTCATAACTAGGATCGATAATCACAAGACGCTGAGTAAAAGGACGAATGTCTAATGGGTTTATACGATCACCAGCTTTATGTATTAAAGATCCGTCGACGCCTGTGATGTCTTGTGGCACCACGACTGAAGGATCTAGCTTTCTGACTCTACTCGTTGTTGCAGGCGATAATTCTGCAAATACTTGATTAGACCAAAACCTCCTTAAAGCCTTATCTTTCAGCTCTGAAAAATTGACCTTGGCGAGTCGCTCCTTCAATACTTCAATTAGATCACGCTCGGCTATTCGCAGGCCGGGCCCAATTGCTTTTGGCTTTGGTACTTTATCTTTTTGGTACTGCTCATCCGCGGCTTGAACGGATGTTGTTCCTGAAACTACATATACAGTTTGTTTCCCTACAACTTTACGCACTTGCGGAACGGTTTCAATTTGCGACTCTTCGAAAAGCACGGGGTTTATAAGTACAGGTGTATTGGACTTCGTTTCCAAACTTAACCGTTGCACCTTTGCGAGCGCGTCTTGCAATGTTAGACCGTCAGGAATACCTCTAAAAACAAGCTCGACTTCTCTGTTATCGTGGTATTCCTTTATGAGATTCTTGATCTCCGCCTCACCAAGACTCCACGAAACGAATACCTGATAGGTCCTGTCGTGATCAACAGGCACGGGGTCGACTGAATTACTGTCTAACATCAGTGGTGTTTTGGCAAAACTGAGGTCTTCAGTTTTCAATACAAAATCTACTTGCTTGTCCGTATTAGTCTTTATTCCGTCCAGAACGTCTTTGAAATTCTCAATTGCTGCGCTCTCTTGAGCTGCAAAGTCTGTGCTCCCATAAGCCTGAGCGACAGAACAAATGACAGCCGCATAAATGAGTGCTGATCGTAGTCTTACCATATTGGGTAGGCTCTCCCGACCACGTCGGAACTTGAAACGTAGCCCCAATATCTCGAATCGAAACTATCTTGAGATGTGCCCATGAACCAAAGCATATTATCTGGAACTATCTCATCCCTTATATATCGGCTCTCTGGTTTACCTAGGCGATCTGCAAGCAGCAGACCTTTACCTCTGGTAGTACCATTCACAGCGATATTTTCCAGGCCTACTGTGACGCGATCGCCAGGTATACCGCGGACGTATTTGATGATCTTCGTACCATTCGCAAAAAATGGTTCCATCTGAGTCGACCGAAACGCGTATACCTTATCGCGATCAATTTTCGTATCATAACGATCAACAACAAAGACCCGCCAATCCAAGCACGTGTTCTTTTGTGGATCAATTCCAATTTCATATCGAGACGACAGGTAAAAAGCGGCACCAGCCATAGCAACTGACAGGGGCAAGGCTTTTAAAATGAATGTTAAATGCTTATTCACTTACCGCCCCCTCAGATACCTCAGTTTCATCACCATGTTCAATTAATGGAATCTCTAGCTCAGGTGGGTATGACACTAACGCTCGTGAGTCCATCACAACATAACCAGCAGCAGTCAATTTATTCGCGGACTCGCGAAGGTTATTATAACTTTCCTCAACCTCCGAATTCGAACCTCCGCTACCGTGCAAATTAACAACGTCATAATTCAGCACCGCGAATTGAGTAATTGAAGAATCGCCCTTAATAAAACTGTATGCTGCAATGGTTCCCAGCGAGCAAGCAACAGAAAGTGCTACGTTAAGAATTACTGACTTCATACTGATACCCCACGATCGCGCAATACGACATTGATCCCTTCGGCTGTATTCATGCCTTTGTTAACATAGACATTGATATCATGCACATCTTTAGGAGTAGTTGAGTAAAGAAGCTTAGAAAAGTTATCAACTGTCAAGCGTCCTACACCAGACCCTGACTCCGTCATAAAGAATATCTCAGAGTACTGACCACGGATCGTATGTACTGACTTGAGGATGCTGAATCCGCCATCGCTTAACGCAAGTCGGCCTTCTTTTTTAATGATATTGATTGCATCATCTTTCTGGCCCAGCAAGAAGGTGTTCGCTGAGTTTTCCGCGATAGCGCGACCAGTCGGACTAGCGTACAAATCGTTTACAGATTGTGTAATAGTAATTGCAGCGCCATTGTATTTACGGAAACGGCGATAACCGTGCTCGATAAACTTCGCGACATCACCTTCTGTAAGTAACGACCAAGCCTCATCGATTACTACAATTTTCTGCCGGTCTCGATCCCCCAGGAACATTGCCTGTTGAATTTGATAAATGAGCTGGAGCAGAACTACCTGCTGAAGATGCTTCCGCCCCTTTAGTTCCTCGAGTTCAAGTACAGTGAACGGGTTTTTGAAGTCAACGTTATTCTTGCCATTGAAGTACTTGCCGTACATCCCCTTGGACGTGAATGGGTAGAGTTGCTTACCGACATCCTGGATACGGCTGTCTTCATCGCCAAGCAATGATTGCTCGACGTCATCGACGCTCATGTCACGGCCTTTGACTTCCCAAACGTCATGAGTGTGCTTTCGCAGACCTGCAACTTGAAGGTCTTCAAGGGCCTTCGTAGGTGCAGCCATAGCGCACAGAAGTCCAATGAGGACGTCCTCCTCCTCAGAGTACTGTTGAACCAACTCAAAGGGATTCAGGCATATCGTGACGTCTGGCTTAAATTCAAGGAAGTCACCATTAAATGCTTTGGCCAGCTTCTCGTACGATCGACCAACGTCAATCACCCACACCTGAGCTCCAGCTGATCGATAGGCTGTGATCAAGTAGTTAGTTAAAAATGACTTCCCGCTACCCGACTGCGCAGCTACCGTGGCGTTGTAATTAGTTTCCGAGTCGAAAAGACAGTAGGACATCAACTGCCCGTTGCGAGACACAAACTGCATCATCGGGGAGCCAGTCCCCTTCCAATCCCCATAGATAGGTAGCAGTGGTAGGGCCTGAGTCACCGACATAGTTTTATATCGATAGCTCTCATTAATAGCATTTGCATCTGCGCCAAACGGAAGCGCGTTTAAGAATAAAGGCAGTACAAAATATTTGTCTTCCAGGAACGAAAACTGACGTATTCCCAGATAATTTCGGGCTTCTGATGATGCACGCACTAGGCGATCACGATCGTTAGCGAAAACGATAACCGTCATGTTGCATCGGACAATAGCCTCGCCTTCCTCAATCTCCTTAAACAGGTCATCCATACCCTGTTTTTTTGCACCAAGTTTTGGTACAAATTTTAGAAGAGGTCCGTAGGCCTGGTTGTTGGCCCACTGACGCTTGGTGTTCATTTTGTCTTTTGCTGCCTGTTGATCAGGAAAATATACAGTGAAGCTAATTATGCAATTTTCTCGAATCCCGTTGTTTCCGGTTAGCAAATCACCCAAATACCAAGCTGCAGAGCCCTGAACTACGCGACGAGGAAACTTTTTAACACTAAGGGTTTTTACCAAAGTGTTACCGATCTTTAGATGATCACTAAAAACTTCTAGAGTGCGATCATAATCCAAGACCTGTGTTTTAAGCGGCTTATCATCGTCCGCCTCCTGCGCCATTCGATCTCGCCAAGACGCATTTGGTCCTTGGTTCAAAATCGACGACATAATTTCCAAATATAGGTTTTGTGTTAAACCTATAGGGCAAAACCCAATGCTTTTAAATGTCGAGTCAAATTGAGCCCTGAGCTCGCTTATGATCTGAATTTCTTTTTCACTTGGCAAAGGTTCGGCAATTGGAAACTTAACAGTAATGATTGTGTGAATTTCACGTACCTTGATACCTGAATAATCATCAATCGGCTCAAGTGTGCCTTTGAACAGGTACGAAGCACGGCTTTTGATTGCTTGATGCGCAATGTCATCAGGAGAATGCATCCGCATTCTCAGCATCGAATTCACTTGATCGTTAATGTTTTGCGATGGAAATGATGAAAAATTAATCATCGTTCCGGCCGGCCATGCTTGTTTCATGACGCTTTTAAGTTGGTCGCCCTCTTTGCCATCACTTCCAGGCAGCGGGCGACACAAAAACGCGAACCCAGCCATGTTGTCATCCATAACGAAGTACTTCTTATCTTCGTCATAGGCAACTACGCTAAGTAGGTCTGCAAGTGGGAATTTAGCTTTTGGAAAAGTGCTCATTTTGCGGCTCCAATCAGCCAAGACTCGAGCGAACCTTTTGCATACCCTTGGCGTGTTAAACCATCGTCACGAATAATAAACGGGACGCCTTTAAGCCCAAACATTTGGGCTGTAATAATTCGTTTGCCGATTGCTGAGGTATCGCAATCTGCTCCACGGCTATCTATAACTCGCGGCTTTTGCAGTCCAACAGCAATCTCATAGGCTTGTTTCTGATCAGTTGCACAGTGCATCGATCGAACAATCTTGGAACTTTCTTCACCGAGTGCTGATAGCTCGACAATTTTAAATGTGTAGCCTTCTACTTTTTTGAGATCAGTTAGAAGTAAGCTGCATGCTGGGCATTGAGGGTCGGTAAAAATTATGACCTGTTTCTTTCCGCTCCCATATGTAAAGGGGCTCAGATCGTCAACGTTGAACTTAAGCTTCGCCACGTCGATATAGCGGAAAGCTTGATCGGCGTCATCGATCGAGGAAATTTCTTTTTGGCTCCAGGTGTCATACAAGCTCCCACGAAAAACAAATCTTCCGTTATCACTTACAAACGCGAGCTTTCCATTTTTGACGGCCGCAATCATTCCGTTTATTGGCAACGGCGTAGTTACGTTGTTTTCTTGGGCATTTGCAGTGCAATAGCTGCTTGCTGACGCGATGAGCAAAATTGCGCAGAAGATTCTTCGGAGCATGAGGACACCTCTTTTACGATGTCATCAGGCTATAGCTGCATACTTTGGGAGGGTGTCGAATCTGACCCTTCATTGGGGTCAAAAGAAAGGGCGCCTTTCGGCGCCCTGTGGTGTTACCAAACGACTGGCGCCGAGTCCTCAGCGGAGTCATCCGTCGCGTAGAGCAGGATCTTCGGAGCTTCAGGGTACGTTCTTTTTGAAATTGTGATCATCGACCCTCCCAACCCCTGCAGCTTGTCATTTACGTACCAGTTGTGACGGGCGATTCGGCCGTCAGGATCGACGCATTTCGCGGTGGCAGTCCACGCTGAACCACTCTCCTTGACCTGCAAATCGCAGGTAGGTTTTTGGTTCTGCTTCACATCGATAGACACCTCGCCAGTTCCTCCCTTGTTCATCTGCGACTGAACAGCCATGGCAATCTGATACTGACCTTCTGCAGGAAGGGTTGCGCGCGCATATCGAGAACCGCCGGTATCGATTTCTGTTCCGTTGAGGGTGTACGCCATGCTCGTAATCCGGTCTTTTGGATGTCCTCCAGTGATCTCCGGCCGGACCATGATGCCTAGTGGAGCACGTGCTGCGTTGTTATCTCCTGTCCACTTAAGCGTAATCGACCATGGTGGTGGCTCCTTGAAGGTCATGTTTTTTTCAACAAGGGTGTAATTACCACGTGCATCGTAAACATGCACTTTGAATGGAAACTCGCCTGGCTCATCAATGGTCAGTATCCGCAGTGCCATGTTGTCGTCTTTCACAACTGAATAACCGGGCATAGCAGGCATTTCCCAGTCGTAATAGACCCCCTCAACAGCTTTGAACTCACCGATGTTCCTTACTCGTAAACTCAGGTCGGCCGGCGCGTACTCTGCTGAGAACGTCGGTGAAATCGCCCAGGCCGGCCAATCGTAAATCCAGAAGGTGATTCGCTGCTGTGTTATGCCCTCCCCTCCACGATCACGGTACCCGTTGATCCATGCGCGATAGCTCAAATATGTACGTTGATCAGTGACATCTGAATCCACGGGCGTGTACTTAGCCTCTTGGCCAGGGACGATTGTCTTACCGTCCGGCATGATGAATTCACCATCCATGGTTAAATCCATGTTCGGGTACGGCATAAGCAGGTTTGCTACCCAAGTTGACTCTTTCCCTACCTCTGGACGACGTGGCCCGATCAGCTGCACTCTGGGTGGGCGCACCTTTCTGAATGCAACGCCTGAACGAATCGTCTTCCATACCCGAGGATCATCAGTCGGCGAGTCCTTGTACCTCATTCTCATGTAGACGTAGACACGTTCCTCGGTACTACGAGTAAACACAACGCTATCGCTCCCCGGCGTCCACGTGACACCACGGTCATAACTCCACTCGACATCGATATTAGAAAGATCAATTGGTTGTGCATTCACCTGCAGCACTCTGAAGCGAGCGTTTGCATCAAGAAACGTGTTACCTGCGCCTTTGAGTATGCCCTTGGGAATGTTGTAGGCAGCAATCTCGATTTCGTCAGTCATCGATTTTGCGCCAGAGTGTTTGTTCGTGAGCTCCGCGCGAATCTTGTATTTACCTTTGGCAAGAGTCAGAGCAATACGTTGTGGTGTGCGACTTTTATTTGGAATTTCAGTCCATGCACCACCTTCAGTGGATTGCTCCCAACGGACATTACCGAGGTCTTTGGTCCAAGCCCGATTGGTGACATCAGCGAACAGCGTTACCCTGAGTGGCGCTTCGCCTGTCAACCGCAGCGCTCGGATCGATCCATCTAGCGCTGCGCCGTTCAAAATTGCTAGTGACAGCGGCTGTGGCGATGTTCTGGTAACGGTGTACTCGGGAACGGGAGAGATGATCCGCGCCTCTGCGAAGACGCGAAGATTTTTACCAGCAAGTGCAGCGACGTCCAAAGCGAATGACGCATGACCGGCACCATCAGCTCTTACCCATGGAGCTACTTCCGTCACCGTATTCCAAGTCGGCTTCTGAATCAGACGAATCTCCCACGCCCCCATCGTTGACTCGTTGTAGGTCTTGGTTGAGTCGTATGCATCCCCAATCGCAACGTTGACCTCCAAGGCCTCAGTGGAAAGAATCTTCCCATTTTCGTTATCGATAATAGGAACAATGCTCTCGTCAGGGACCGCCAAAACGTCGACCACAGAGTGAGTGATCAAATCTGGTAGCAGTGTGTAGTTCACATCGACGAAGAGCGATCGCTTTTGCCATAGAGCGGTGTAAGGCGCTGTATAAATGCGGCGGTACACCGTCATGATGTCCCCAAAAGAAGGCGCAATTACCTCACTTTGAACCTTACCTTGATTGACGTTATTTTTGAGTTGCAGACGTGCACTCACGGAAGTCACCACGGCATCGCCGATGTAACCACCGGCCAGCGGTGATACCAATAACGTATCGTTTACCTTCGTCTTTGACGTATAGGTTACTTTCGGGAACGACGGCTCAATAACGTCAAAAGTGAATTTGTCCGTTCCAAGATCAATTTTTTTGCCCGACGGAGTGAAAACAGAAAGCTTCCACTGAATTTTGTTTTCGCCGAGCATCTGTGCGTTGCCAACCAGGTATGGCCGTTCCCAGTTGGGTCGAATGGTAAGGCCTGGAGAAATCTCCTCCCACTCGACTAAGCACAGAGGCTTAGTCGAATAAGACGAAGCAGCAGTCATTGCGCGGCGCTCGATTATCGTCAAATCACAAGCAGTTCCTGACTGCTGAACGAACTCAATATCCAGATCTTCGACTTTAAAATACGCTTTATCGAACGGGTATTTTGGCCCTATTTTCACTGTGGCTACTGGAGAGACAAAGGTCACCGTCTTTGAGTAGGTACCAAGGAGATACTTCTGGCCATCAGGTCCAACAATGTAGGAGGAGGCCTCGATTGGGTATGAGCCGACATCCGCGGCGGTGCCCTGCAAAGCCAACGTTGAATCGCTGGACAGGTCCTTGTACTCCGGCAATGGCTTTGTGAACTCAAGTAGACAAACAGGATTGTCGTAGGGGTTGGAGTTCTGGGCCGATAGCGTTCGGACCGTGTTCAGACAGACATTATTTCCCGGCTCGAATTGCGCTCGTACGGACTGCAGACCCAAAGGCACGCTATCCGCTGAAGTCTTTATCGCGCCCTGCAGAGACCATACCTCATATGGAATTGCAAAGGCTGAACCAGTCAGGTCGCCCCTAAACAGCAGCAGCCTCCCTTTGCCAGCCTCACCTGCAGTCAGGGCTGCGACAGCGGCACCCAAGCTATCAACGGTCACTCGATCAATAGGTAACCGAACTGCTTGACCTGGATCTAGTGGTTTGCGACCTACCTTCAGACCAAGGCCTGATGTTTTCTCTACAAACGCAATAACGTCTGTCCCAAGAGCCTGTATAGCCACAGGCTCTGTCACCATCAACCCTGGGCGACCGTCTGTTCTGTTGAACTCCTTAGTGATGGCAGGAGTGGACAAGCTATCCTTATCAATCTGTTCGATTGGCATCTGATCCACTACATCAGCGATGCTTTTGGGCATGAGCGCCACAGTAACGTTCACCGACTCCCCATCCTGATCCGTGACCTTGATGACGACTGAGGTCTGAGTACGACCGTCAGTCTTGAAGTTCATTTCGTCATTACCGTTGAACCATACATATCCATGCTCAGGCTGCGAAACGACCTCGAAGGTATGGGAACCCCAATCGTTGGCGTCAACAGCACTCAGCCGCTCCTTACCTCCTACCCCTTCGTAGAAATATACGGTCGTTGGCTTAAGCCCTGTAGGAGGCGTGTTCTTCCTTAGCACTGCCACCCGAGCTAGAGACTCAATATATTCGCCACCTGCGTCGACCACTCGGAACGCAAACGAATCATTGCCCACGTAGCTAGGGTTCGGCGTGTAGATGTAGCCATTTTGGCTGGCGAGTACGCTACCGTGCGAAGGTTGGCTTACAACTTCGTAGCTGAAGGAGTCCCAGACGTTCGGATCAACAACATCGGGCTTAAAAGCTGCCGATTTGGTGTTTTCAAAGGTGGTGATACTCAGCGCTGCACTCACTGGTTGCAGGTTGTTTTTGAGTACGTGAACGGCAACCGCACCGGAGACCTTCAAGCCGCCTAGATCAGTTGCCTCAACGATGAATGAATCATCTCCAATAAAATCTTTGGCTGGCGTAAAAATAAGCATATTGCCGGTCACAGCCACTGATCCGCTTGCAGGTTGGGTAACCACTTTCAAAAGGTGCTGGCCTTGGTCGTACAGATTCTTGTCTGTAATAACCGGGTAATACGGTGCTGCTGGTGTATTTTCGAGGCTTGTGATTGTTCCAACCAGACCCTCTGGCGCCAGGTTGTTCGGCACCACGGTCACAGTAGCCAACCCTATTACTGTTGATCCAGCTGCGTCTGTAGCTCTGATGAGGAAACTATCAGTCCCTGTCCAACCTTCACGAGGGCTGTAGCTGACTTTGCCTCCCGCAGCTACAGCAGCGCCTCCGACAGGTGTGCCGAGGACCTTAAAGGTAAATGTATCCGTGGGATTTGAATCAACCACCGTTGGAGCGCCGGACACAGGCGTCATCTCCGTGGTCTGCATATCAAGCGCGACCATTGTCGGCGGAAGGTTTTTAGCGATAACCGTGACGTTTGCCGTACCGATCACCTCAGCGCCAGCTAAATCACGAGCAATAAATTTGAACGACGTTTTACCTTGGAAACCGAACGGTGCGTTGTAAATGATCTTATTGCTAACGACCTCTGCGACACCTGTCATTGCTTGGATAGGCACAGTGAAAGTGTGCTGACCAGCGTCATACAAGTTTTTGTCCGTGACTGTCGGCGTTACAGCAGCTGATGCTTCACCTTCGTATGCGGTGAGATCAGCAGTCGCTGATGTTGGGGCATAGTTGGTTTTATCGACAATGACTACGCCGTCTTTAACCGCTGATTCCAAGCCGGCTGTATCCCGAACCTTGTATTTGAATGATCCAGGTCCGAAGTAACCTTCAACGGGGACAAAGGATACATTCATTCCGACCGCTGTGATTACCCCGACATTTGCCGGCGGTTGTTGCACGATGACAATAGCGTGGCTATCAGGCACGTCGGGATCGTAAGCAACAATCTGATCCGCCTGAACGTTAAACGTAATGGTCTGGCTCGCAGATACTGCGCCGGCGGTATCTGTTGCGTTCACCTTGGATGTCGCCGTTCCTACAAACCCAGTAGCAGGGGAAAAGGTAAGCACATTTTTTACAAGCGTCAGTGAACCAGCAGCGGGGGCTACCGATTGCGCGATAGCAAATGTTAGTGGCGAGTCATGGTTCGCATCTGTCGCAGTCAGCTCCACAGAAACAGGCGTCTCGATCGATGTCAAAGCATCAATGGCGTCTACAACAGGGGCTGCATTCACAGGTTGAACTTTGACTGTGATGAACCCCGTATCAGAGCTAAGGCCGAAAGAATCTTTGGCCGTGTACGCAATCACACGACTCCCCACGAATGATGGGGACAGGGTCACTGAAAGCTTTGAGCCGTTGAAAGAAAACGAACCAAAGGTCGCGTCATGGGGTGTTGTGCTGGATAAAGAAAAGGTGTCGACCTTGTCGGGATCTGTCACTGCAAGTATTACCGACGTCGATGCGCCCTGATTCATTGTCACCGTCGTGCTTTGTACGACAGGCTTGTCTGGAACCGGGTTGACGTTGATTGTCACTACCGCAGGCTTTGATGACGCGTTATTTGCGTCAATTGCCGTAACCAAGCATGTGGTTTGGCCGTTCCAGTCTTTCGCGGGCGTGAAAACGACGTAATTACCATCAATACCGCAACCACCAATTGATTTTGAGGGCTGGCCACCTACTGTGAACCGATACGGCGCTTGACCATCCTGGTCGGTAAAAATAATCGGCGCCCTGCCGGCGACGTCCTCGTCAGTGTTGATAGAAATTGCATCTACAACCGGAGCGTCGTTGACCGGCTGAATGACAACAGGAATGTCCGTGACGGGACTTTTTTCACCTGCGGCATCCATTGCAGTGATCTTGATTACGTCCTCACCATTCCAGTTGAGTTCAGGCGTGATTTTCAGGGAATGGCGGTCATCCGACACCGAAGCTACGACGTGCGACCCTTGAGCTTCGACAACAAGCTGATAGATGTCGACGCCATCAATATCCTTCACCACCGGCGTGAAGGTAAAAGGGATGTCTTCCGAACCGATTGCAGGATGAGGTATTACAATCGGCGGATCATTCATGAGGCTGGTGACGATGCGCACATTCGCCACATTGGAGTACACCCCGTGCTGATCCTTGCCTCGGTATGAAAATCCTGTGATACCGCTCCAACCTGGTAGGGGTATGAACGTTACTGTGGTGCCCTTAAGAAGGATTTGCCCTACATCCGAATCAGGCAAATTTTCAAGCTCAAATGAATCCGCTGTTACCCCAACGCCCTTCAATACGAGTGGAATTACGAGAGTTTTATCTTCATCATTCAGCACCTCCATGTCTTCAGCTACAGGCTGCGTTTGCTTGGGTTGAACGATAGTCTCTGCTAACACCCCTCCTACGCCAATAACCAGCGGGCCCGTGAATCCAGCCGGCAATGCTGCAGATCCGGAACAGGAAAACTCTTCCTTTGTACGAACACCCTCACACTTACCGAGCTGCGAACCTTTCGGCCCACCAACTGCGATCGGAAGACTAAAAGAGCCCGTCGAAGTGCAGTCGCTGCGCTTCAGTGAGTACGAGACAGTAACGGAACCGCCTTCGAAGGAAGCTATTGGGTTGATGACCAGCGACTCGCCGCTTTCAATACATTGAGAAGCAGCATTACCGGTCAGCGACCACGATAAGGCCAATGCTGAAAGCGCGAGAATTGCCTTTTTTTTCATCCCGTTCACATTCGAACTCCGATCCCGTTAAGAAAGCCCAAAAGCCGGCAAGGCCGGCTTTGGTTATTGCGTTTGAAACTAGATCTGGTGAGCCAGAGGTACGGCCGCGGTTACCAGCGAGTGAGTAGCTGGCAGAGTTGCAGTCATGATCGATTCGATGATGGTCGGAGTGTTGTAGAGACCGACGCCGCCACCGACACCCGTCGCGAAGCTCATGATCGACTGACGAACGATGCCGGAAACGATGCCTACGAGGACCATAGAGCCAGCTACAACTCGGCCCAACGTACCTTGCATCCAGTCGGTCAGCGTTACCCAGATGGAGTCGAAGCTGTCACCGCCGGTACCGGCCATAGCCTGGGTGGCCATGACAGTAACCATCAGTGCAACACCGAATTTCATAACGTCTTTTGCGCGACGTTTTTGGTTGTTGTTCATGCTCAGTTGCATGGGATGTCTCCTGCTTATTGCTTTTTGGGGGGGGTGTTAGTTTTGCGCCGTTGGCGGCACTGTTTTTCGCGACTCAAGTGGACGAATCGAGGCAGTAGGTTTTGGCGCCGGAGTACCGATCTCCCAGCGACGCGGCTCAATTTCTGTGTACATGTAACCTGGTACGTTCAGATCGCCCTTGTCGGACTCCCATGGGGCAACCCAAATACGCATCACTGTTGCCTGTGAACGAATAGGAATCGGATCACGGGCTGGTTTTGGAACGACGTAGCGCTCCCCAGCGGCAATATGCGGGCTCACCGCCGGCATAACCTCCTCGATCGTCTTACCCTCTTTAATAGCCTCGTCCTTTGCCGCCTGACGCTGCTCTACAACTTGACGAAAGTTCTCGTTTTCCGTCAGTTGGTAAACGTCACGTGCGGACATACAGGTAACGCCATCAGGCATGCCCTTACATGAGTAGTCCGACTGACCAATCTGAAGAAACGAGCAACCGCTCATTGCTGAAACAAAGCCAGCAGCAATAAGAAGGCGTGCGAAAGTGAACCGTGATTTAATTTTCATGGTTGAAGTATCCGTATTTGAATTTGTAGACAGGGGCTAATCTGCCCCTGTCCGGGGTCTGCGAAGTCAGCGCTTTGTTTGAAGCTTCAGCTGCACACCCTTCTTCACGACAAAGTCGATTTCACGAGCGGCGTCTACTTCAATGACTGGGTAGAGGTTCTCAGCCATTTCCAGGTAGAAATCGGCAATGCGCTCCAAGGCCTTGCCTGTACCGCCGATCGCTGCGCCTTGCATGGCTTGCGAGCTGAAGGCCTGTTCGTAAACAGGGCTTACCACTTTGCCAGAGCCGCCACTGCTGCCGGTGCCCGTAACGTTGATGCTTGGTACTTGGCGAACACTGAATGCTTCGCTCACACCTTGCATGAAGCCGGCCATGAGCGACCTGGCCAAGATCGCACCCTGTTTCGAAATCAGTCGACCACGAACGCCAGCTTTACCGTCCTCGCCAGAGGCATATGCATCCATGCCGGTTTCGATCACTGCGCCGTCATCGCGTACACAAGAAATCGTCTCGGCTCGCATGTATGCGCGCTCGGAGGAAAGGTCACCGAAGGCACTCGCAATCAGGAAACATTCACGCACATCCGCCCTGAAGCGGTTAGGCAGAACAGCCTCTTTCTTCACACGAAGCAGTACTGGGAAAGGATCTTTCCGAGCTCCACTACCGGTAGGCGCGTCGATACCAGTGATGATTGCACCTGACAGGATCGAGCCAGCAGGAAGGTAAACCTCCTCTTCCTTGTTCTTGTCTTTGCTTTCCTCAGGCTCAGTTGCGCCGATAGTGCTGATTGTGAGTCGCTCTTCTTTCTTTGGACTCTGCCCTGGCTTTACTGGATCTGCAGCAGGTGCTGGTGCATTGGCAAAAAAGGCACCGATGTTTTTGTTGGGATCAACGGCTGCATTGTTATATCGACGTTGAGCCAGTTGTTCAGCCTTGACTCGTTCTTCCTTCTCTTTAAGTACAGCCTCCTTTTCAGGCGGAGGTGCCTTATCTTGAGTTTCTTTTAGAGCTTGCTGCAGCCTTTCATTGTCAGCCTTAAGTGCTTCAGCTGTCTGAGTAGTCGAACTCAGCTGCGTCGAAACATCGGCAACCTGTTTTGATAGGTCTTTCAAACCATCGCGTAGCTCCTGCTGCTGCGTGGCCCCGTCAAGCAGTGTTTTCACGTTACGCGTCAAATCGTTGAGATTTTTCCCCTGTTGACGCTGTGTGGCATTCAACGCATCCAGACCGACCGCACGTGGATCACTGTCAGTTAACACGTTACCGATGGTTTGCTTACCACCAGACTTACGTTTCTCATTGCCGCCAATGGCACTGAGAGCAGTAACAATCGCCAGCACGACAACGATACACCCGCAAATGACAAGCACTCGCTTAGTGGTGGGGCTCAGGCGAGCCCAGTATGACTTGAGCATGTCCCCTCCTTAATTAAGCAAACTTGGGCGTGCAGACTCATCCGCCGGCGCTTCGCCGACTCTTGTGATGATGTAAACCTCGGTCTTGTCGCCAGGTTCAAGCATGTTTCGCGGCCATGCCGCGGACGCCGCTAGCATTGGATGCGTGCAAGATGTCTCATCAAACATTACTGGTACATTCAATGTATTTCGGACGACACCAACGAGCACTTTGAAGTTGTGCCCCATCATCAGTTGGGAGCGTGAAAAATCGAACTGAATTCCGTCCTGGTAACACGCTGGCAATGTATCGGTATTGGCCAGCTTGCCCATGGAGTAACCTTTTGGAATTCCACCCAATGCCAGCGCTCGCATGATCCCCTTGATGGATTCCATATAGGGCTGGCCCTCCTCCCACTTCTTCGCCTGGCCAGAGTACCGATAACCACCAGCCCCACTTAGGCCGCCAGCCTTGCCACTCGAACCAGCTGCCTGGCCGAGCACAAGATTTGCTTGAATTGGAGGAACCTTCTTGGGAGCCAGCGTCAAGCTAATAGCGACTGACTCATCTTCCTTGGGGGTGATGTACATTGTGATGGGAGTTTCATCGTTCGCCGTGACGTAGATGACGTTTTCCTTGATGGTGTAATCCTTTGGATTGGAGGTCGTTTGAACAATTGGCTTTTCAAACGGCGTCACAATCCGGTTCAAATGATTGATAGCCGCGGGAATGATAGTGTTCACCCCAGGTTGAACTACCACATCAACGAGAGACGCGACCATCTCAGCTGCCGCTTCTGGAGCAGCACTTTTTGCGACTGAAGCGGGTACTGCTTGTAAATCATTGGCCCGACCACCGCCGCTGACTTGCACTAAGTCCTGGGAGCCTTTTTTATCAGCCACGGGCTCCTTCTGCTTTGCACCGCTGGAAGCTTCCGATGTACTCGATGCTGGTGCTTTTGGCTGCGAAGGTTGGGCCCCTTTCTTGTCTTGAGCCTCGCTAATTGCTGCGCGAGCCGCGTTTTCGTCAGCCTCTTCGAGGCCATATTCCGCGGGATTGATTTGCGCGGGCGGCACCGCCTCGACGACTTGCTCCTGGCCTGTCGCCGCAGGCATCTGTGGGATTTTGAGTTCGCGAGCAGAAACCATTTGCGCGGTTGTAACCGCAGCCAACAGGATCGCAAATTTAATGGTTTTAGTTTTCATCGTTATTTCGATCCATACGCTTACGAGCTTCACCAGCCTTCTCCTCACGACGAATTACATCTTCTGTTCGTGGGGCACCCGAATACACGTCAACGAAGTAGAGTACTGGTTTATAGTTTTGAACGCGGAGATCAAGCTCGTAGGTTTTATTGTCCCGGACAGGTTTACCAGTAGGACCACTCATGACGGAACGGCCAACTACGTAGAACTTGTTCACCTTGTTCTTATCCCGAAGTACTTCTTTTGGCTCAAATGCAAGAACAACGCGATCCTGACGAATTTGTTGAACCTGGCTTTCAATTTTGTTGATGACATCCTGGTAGATATCAGCTGAAAGAAGTGGTTCAAGAGAATTTCGAATCATGCTTGCGGACTTAGGCTTTACATTGCCCAATCGATCGGCAATGTAAAGTGCCCAGCCCTCCACATAGGCATCCGAGGCACGACTTTCATCTACCCAGGCACGCTCAGCCAAACCTGGCGGCTGCATATCGATAACCGTGCTTTTATTGAGCCAACCAACAACAGATACAAAGTTAGTTGCTAGCAAAGCTGCAATAATAATTCGATGAAATTTGCTCTCATCGACAAGCTGACGATAAGATTTTCTTAAATTATCAATATTCATAGATGCCTCAGTGAAACTCCCGAATGAACGAGTTCGGTATCGTTCTGGCCTTGGCGCCTGTCATTCCAGTAAACCAGTAAATCATGTGAACCATGAAACCGTCGGGATGATCGTCACGATATTTACGATACCAGCGAGTTAATAAAAAACCGCCGATGGTGCATACAGCTGCGTAGCCGGTGAACATCCCAAAAACGAGACCAATCCCGATTGGCGCAATTTCGTCTGCCTGCCAAAAAAGCAAATGGGGTGGATCATCTACATACTGAGGAATATTAATAGGCTGCATTATTGTGATGCTCCACTGCTTTTTACTAGATTGGCCATAGCCTTCAAAATATCTTCAGGCGTCTTTGCACCGCTAAGAACGACTTGTTTATTGGTCGGGTTGTAGCGAACAACCGTAGTAGGCGTTTCTTTGATCCCAAGATCGATAGCCTCTTTAAAATCTGCTTTGATCTTGTTGTAAAAATGGCCTTCGTCTATGCACTTTGACAAGTCAGAACCTTTAAGCCCGATTTTGTCTGCGACCACGCTTAAAGGCTCGTTAGTTCCAGTGCCATTCGCCTGAGTCGAACTAAATATTGCGCCGGCCATCCGATAGAATGCGTCGTTACCACCCTGCGCTCCTGCACATTCAGCTGCGTAAGCCTCCTTCCTTGAGGCCTCACCATGAATAGGAACATGCTTAAAGATCACTGAGATATTTCCACGAGACCCGTCTGCTAGAGCCTTAGGCACAGGAAAAAACTGACTACAGAAAGGACATTCAAAATCGGAGTATTCGATCAGAGTAAATTGGGCTTTAGGATCACCGTAGCGACGCTCAATATCAGCAGGGTAGCTTTGAGGGGTTGTCTTGCTCGGCTGAGAAGTTTCTTTTCCGGAAATCAACGATTGAAGCCGTGCCTCCTCTAGGACCGCGTCCAAAGCATCACGCTGCAAAGCCCACGGCTTAACCTTTGCGAACGATCGATTGGTTTGCTCAGATAGACGAGCAGCCTCATCAACCTTCTTGTTTAACGCAAAAAATGCACCTGCGCTGGCAACCGTCAAGGTCGCCAGGCAGATGGACAAAACTGTGTTGGAGTTGAGCTTCATAGATACCTCACCGTATGTATAAATAGTGAGGCCTTCATGATCTGCGGGGTGGCTAATCTGACCCGGCAACGGGGTCAAAATACAGTTTTCCCATGGGATCTAGATTCGGTACAAGCGCTGAGCTAGAGGCGTTTCGGCAGGTTACCGATCAGCAAGCTGGAGGCTATGGGCATGAGCACAATAATGACGACCGGGATCACCATCGGCGGTATGGGTAGTGGCGCAATGAAGCTGATCATCAAGGACACGACGATGAATGATATGATTTTCGAGCTATATGTATTCAGGAACGGGGATGAGTGCTGAAACGTATATCGCTTAATGTTCCAAGTCATATACCCACCCAGCACCGATGGCGCCAGTATCACAAGCATGTAAGGTAACCACATTACTAGCAGTAAAAATCTGTAGTAAATATGGTACAACACCTTCGTTAATGCCTCTCCACGATTGGATAGAAATTTAAACCACAGATTGCCAAGATTTTCCCAAGCTTTAGATTTCTCACGCTCTTCAGCTGTAGGTACGAAAAGACTCCCTACCCACTTGTTAAGACCGTTGTCTAGGTGCAAGTGCATGTAAAGCGAATCGGTATCGCGAATAAGCTGCTCATGTTGAGGTTTACCCATGAGCGCCTCACCCCAGTCCTGCTCCTTAAGGATGGCTGTATCGATAAAACTGTTGGGCACAAGTACGACAATCAACAAAATTTCAATGCAGATAAATACAAGAGCAGCCCAAAGAGTTTTGGGCATCTTCTCTTCAACGTCAGCCATTGTCAGATCGCCTTGATGTCGCGCCAGACCTGGCCAATAGAAGAATCTTCTGGAAGCAGGAGACTCTCGATTCGATTACGAGCTACTACATTCGCATCGTTTTTTACCAGCCCATCCAAAAGTGCTTTTAATTCCAGGACAGCCTGCGTTGGCGCAGGGTCAAGAAGCAATAGCTCCGTGATACCTGACAGAAATGGCTCCAAAAACGCTTCGAGTCGATCGCGATCGCGACCACCCAAAGACTGCTGGTATGAAGCCAAAGATACTTTCAGCAACGAAACGCACTCTGGACTAGTAGATTCCCTACTCACCATTTTCATTGCTTCTGGAATAACCTGTACGGCGGTAGGCCAATCTGCATCAAGAATATTGAGCACCATGCGTGCTTTGTCATCTTTATCAAGTAGTCGTGTCACGCTATCATTTCGTAGTCGCACGATTAAGCTGCCTCTCTTACAAGCAGCCGAGCTTTTTCGACTGCTTTATCAAAAACTTTTGGTCGAGTTAGAACAGGAATTCTGCCCTTCTCAATTTGTCCGCCCGCCAAAATGGCAACAAATTCGAGGTTTGGTAATTGCCCAAATAGCTGGGCTGGAAACAACTCTCCCTCCTCATCCATTAACCGTTCGCCCACATTCAAAGAGTGCATATGAGGGTCATCTTTGGTTGAGTTGCCTTGTGTGCGCATAACGTACTTGTAGTACGTTTTAGGAATCTTATCTGCAATGTACTGCTGAGTATCCTGATCAGTGATACGAAGTGCGATTGTATGGTTAGTGTTACCGAGCACTTGTCTTGCTTTAGCTGGCGACCCCATTCGAGCTTCAAAGTCCGCAATCGTCTGAGTCGCAACATAAAGGCGCATCCCTGCCCCACGCCCTTTGTTGAGAAGTTGTACTAATTGATCATTTACTGTTTCTGCAGCCTCATCAACAAAGATGTTAACAGGGCGTCGTTTTAATTCTTCTGCATCACCGAAGTTATACCGCTGACCTGCCAC
This sequence comes from Pseudomonas sp. G(2018), assembly GCF_005502415.1. Classification (NCBI taxonomy): domain Bacteria; kingdom Pseudomonadati; phylum Pseudomonadota; class Gammaproteobacteria; order Pseudomonadales; family Pseudomonadaceae; genus Pseudomonas; species Pseudomonas sp. G(2018). Next base: position 24,292 of record NZ_SCOO01000051.1, read on the forward strand.
CGCAGCCAGGTCAGCCAGGAAGATAGAGCCAATTGCTGAGCCGACCATGGAGTCGGACAGAGAGTCGAGCCCCATGTATAGGACTTCTGCGCCCTGGATAACTTTACTGGAGTCAGTAATTTCACGTTCGTCCTCTGGATCATCCATGTTAGGGGAAAGAATCGGCCCCATATGCCCAGAAGTAAGCATGTTCAGCACCGGCAGCAGGGACGCAATCATTTTGCCGAAGTGAGCCTTGTCGTGCTCAAACATTGAAAGCAAACCTTCAAGGTCCGAACTTGGTTGCAGCGGAACAATCTCCTCACGATAGAGTTTGAGAAGATTCTTGGCCTTCATCTCATCATTTTTCGCCGATGCCAAAGCACCACGCTGAAGAGCTTCATATAGTGGATGAACCTTTGAGCCGTATGCATTGATAGCTCGAATAACCAACGGTGCCAGGCCGCCTTCAAGGCAGCGGCGAAGCTCCACCAAGGTTGGCAATACTCCGCAAAGCAACAGGGCTTGGATAACGTTGTTAAGCGCCATCTGGGCAAATGCTTGGAACGGGTCACCGCCTTCAGATTTCATCAGTGCAGCGATGCGTGAGGCAACTTCCGTCGCCCGACCAAAGTTCTTGGTTGGGGAGATACGAACGCTCAATTCTGGGAACGCTGGGTGGAAGTACTTAAACCGCTCAGGGCGCCCTGCCAACTCGCAAGCGCGTTTGGCGTTCTCGGCCATCTCCTTATCGCCCTTCGGATCTAATATAATTACAGCTTCATTTCTAAGAACGGCCTGACTTATAAGTAAATCGAATAACCGGGTTTTTCCGGAACCTGTTGTACCCACAATTAAGGTATGGAGCGACGACAGGTCTTCCTGGAAACCAATAGGGCGATCAGGCTGTAGGGAAATCCCATGAATCCAAGGCGAGCCCATGTATCCATCAGGAATCTTGGGCATGATCTTGGTAATGTCCCGCTTAAGCAGTTCGAATACCTGCTGACCTTCCCTTTGAGTCCACTTAAACCCGGTGCCCAAGAACAATTTCCCGCGGTTCTCAAGCATCTGCTCAATGAGTTCATCCTGCCCCATCAAGACAACATCTTTTGCTCGTAGACCCTGACGGACTCGATAAAGATGGACAGCCGCTGGCACACGCCTTAGGGCGAATCCCCCCATCACAATCATGGAGAGATAAAACGGCTGAGATGGCAAGACGGTGTAAAAGTGGACTGCGCTTGTTGCCGCCATCCCAAGAACCCAGCCTCCTACCTCGAAAGCCTCAAAATTTGGCCTCCAAGGCATCTCATATGCCCACTCACTCATCTCTATCAATCCATCAATTCAATGACATGATTGTTCCTGACCATGAGGTATTGATGGGTCGCTATTAGCGCCCTCTTGAGGGTCGATTCATCTACCTGCAGGGCATTCGAGATTTCGCTCAACTTTCGAGGCTGGATACTTACGACTCGACGCCCGTTCATCTCGTGCTCTTTGCACAATGAGATTGCTGATTCAGCGACGTTGGCCAAGTATCTCGCCTCCTCACGATTACGAGCTGACGCCATGGAGTGTCTGTACTTGCCTTTTGTGAGGTACTCGAAGATCTCACCGAGGTAACTCGTGAGAAGTACCCCCTTAGGGTTCTTCCTATTCATCGTTCCGGTGAAGTCGTCCCACAGCCATCCGGCACGCTCCAGCTTAGGAATGTCATCAATGACAAAACCCTGACCTTCGAATGTGAAAAACGGTTTAAAGCTATTCATTGACACTGTCTTATCGAGGTTTTCCGCATACCACTTCAATGACCTAGCCAATTCCGGAGTGACTTCAAGGTATGCGTCAAATTCCTCTGCCAAAACTTGCGCACACGAATAATCCCCTCCGGTAGACGACAGTGGCTGTACTTCAACTGTAGCTGGGGGGTTAACAGGAGTGGCTGACAGCGGCTCGCGCGGTTTACGTGGCTGGCCTATACGGATCCCTGAAGAAACCTCAGAACCGCTTTGTACCTTAATCCCACCAGGGCCTGCCGTTGATCTACCACTGTTTTTCTGAGAACCATTGCTGCGTTTCCCCGTTTCTTTTTTTGGCAGATTTTCTGGCGCAGGCTGAACACGGTTCAGAAGCTTCAACTCTTGACCATTGCTTGGTTGAAACGATGTGACAGAAGTGCTGCCTTGCTCAGGTAGAGTCATTCCCTCCTGAAACAGTGGCTCATCGAAGACTGGCCAGTCGGCGTCACGATCTAAATCGGGACCGTCCCAAAGTCCCTCTGGTGGGGGTTCTAGAAGGACGCCGGCGCTTAAGTTGGGAAGATCGTACTCTTCTGTTAAAACACTAAAAGATTCTTCTTGGGGTGATAACTCGACGGTAGATGGATCATATTCATGGTTTGTGAGATCTGTAGGAGGAAGGTCAAAGCCTTCAGGCGAATCATGCAACGTTATGCCTACAGGATCTGTAAACCGCTCTACTCCCTTTGGCAGGTTCACTGTTAACGGTGAATCGGCGGGGATTTCTCCGATGAACTGAAGCGAAAGGTCCACGTTGAAGTTGTTGAAACCAAATTCATCGGAAAGAGCCAATTCAGGTGGAATCACCAGTTTTGAACTATCTGCATCCAGCTTCGTTTCTGTCCGCGGCAATTTGAACTCAACGGAAGCCACGCTAGGTTGTTGGGGCTCCTCGAAAACATCCTTATCGAGGTCTGGCTCAGAAGCCATGACGTGTTCTACATGCTTAATATCCGGACGCAAGGATCTATCAGGCAGAACCATGCCGGCCAGCTCAAGGACTTCGTCATCAATATCACCAAAGTCGTAAGTATATGCCCTGGCAGCATCGTCATTTGCCTCAGAGTCCTCACATTGCGATAGCAATTGATCAGTTGCTGGCGGATGGAAACCGATGCTGCCCTTATCGATCTGGTCGACAGGCTCATTGAAAGTTGGGTTAACGCCAGATGCAATATCACCCGATTCTAGCTTTTCACCGGGGACGGGTTGATCCTGTTCGAACCTAGTCTTTTTCTTGTGTTTCTTCGTCTGAGTTTGTCCCGTAGGCGCAATAAGTGGAGCTCCCCCCCCTCCGACACGAATACCCGATTCCGCGCCAGGAATCGCACCAGCTACAACGATCGAACCGTCCGGCTTCACGCCTGTGTTATCGGCGCCTTTTACCCTTATGGTCGTATCCGTTGCATCTTCGATAGCTACCAGGTGAACTGCGCCTGTTCGCGGCGTTTTTTGGCCTGATTGCGTTGGTCCTTTTGGGGACGCCTGCTTTATTGGAGCTGGTACCTCAGGTCTCGTACTCGGGGCCTGAACATGAGGCGGAGACTGTTGGAAGGACTGAGCAGCAGTTGGTTTCGGCGTCACGGCGCCGAACGGATCCTGCATACCGGCCGGGACAGAGAAATCAGGAGCTTTGAATTGCTGATGGACAATCTCCGCAGCTTGGGTCGCCGAGATGGCCTCCTCACTCGGCATTGTGAACATCGCGGTCATTGCACCATCAGCTGATAGCCCAGCAAGGTCAGAGGTGGACCCGTCAATTGCTGACACAGTCAATGGGAGACTTCCGACAGGATCCCCAGTAGCAGACGAACCAACGCTGAATTTCATTTCATGCTCATCATCTCCCACCGTACCTACTGCAGACGCAGGAAGCGGCTCGAAAGGAAATAGCAGCGTCGACGACGAAAGTTTTACGCATTTGAGCTTGATTGGCTTCGAGCGTCCGGCATTTAGAATGTCAGGCGCTACAGACCAATAAATCGAGCCTTCTGGCGAGCGTTCGATGATGTTGTGGTCGAGCAGCATCTCACCCAAGGCATCCGGGCTTCTTGGCACCGCCTTAATCCCTTTTTCCACCAATGACTCAGTGATATCGCGGACACCTTGCGCCCAAACGACAAACACGCCGTCGCCGAACACCCATACTCGCTGCCCGCTTTCATTGATCTTCCACGTACCAACACTTTTGAGAAGCCTCATCGCATCCACAACCAGGGATGCAACAGGAACACCAATCCCCATAGCAGACTGCCCAGAAGCATCTCCACCATATTTACGAAGATCCGCCTCCACAGAGCTTGAGTCTGCCTTGATAACAAGACCAGTAAGAAGCCGCTTTTCATCCTCGCACGCAATGGCGCTGATCATTTCAAAGTAGAGATCTTGGCCGGCCTCCATCAGCCATAGACGGAGATCCCTGTGCAGCAATCGCTCAACCATCGTCGTTGAGAGGTGCTTATGGATTTCGTGTCGATTGGGGTTCCAATGAATAAAGTATCGATCAACACCATGCTCTTCAGCCCACTCCGGAATCGTGTTGGCCACAGGGTGCCAGATCTTTTCTGCGGAGCCATCCGTGACACGCAGGTCGTAAAGCGGCTTACCAACATCATGAAGAAGAGCGGCCAGAACAGCGGCAACGTTCCAGCGGTCGCGCCGCTTGATGCGTTCAGCGGGATAGCGATCATGGTCAAAACTTGTCACTTGACATGAGTTGAGAGCATGAACGGCTGCCTCTAGGGAATGTGCAAGCAGACCACCCGGCCCTCTATGATGATGAGCCTGCGATGCAGGCAGCATGTGAACAAAGTCGGCGAAGGCGTCCAAAACAGGAAGGACTAGGCGATTGAATTCAGCAGGCGGCAGACCAATGCCACTGGCGATCTGTCGGACTTTTGAGGCCTGAGCATCCAAAAGTACGCGGCCAGGCACATTCGCCAACCATCCTTTTTGGAAAGGTGGATATCGCAGTGATGCCTCATCACCGGTTTTCAGATACTTCTGAATTTCAGGGGACCTGAGATCGAGTACTTGAATCTGGTTATCTGTGAGGCTGCCTGGCCGTTTTGATGCAGGCGTTTTCGCCTTGCCGAGGCCTAATAGCTTTTTGAGAAATTGCATTCCACTCTCCTGTTGCAATGCATTCTCCCCAGCCCAACCATTCCCTGTTGACCAATCCGAACCCATAAGGGGGACGGACTCGAATCCCTACGCTTAATGGCACCCATATGATCCCCAATACACAAACCGGGGGGCGCCATGCTCAAGACCAAATTCATTATCCTTGCGACAGCGGTTTTTCTATCCGCATGCTCTACGCATGAAAACCCATACGAAACTCAATCAGCAGCAACCACCACCTACGTGCCTGTTCGATTAGCACACGAGTTTTACAGCAGCTGGGGACACGACGGACGCGGTGGAGCGGCCTTAAGGAAGCCTGCCTATCAACACGTAATGGGCAGCGAAGAAATGGTCATGACTACGCACGGCAACTATGCTGATCTTCGCTCGGGGAACGGAGCCCCTCCTGGTGATAGCGTAATTGTGACTGCCCTCAACGGCGGTATGAACTCAGCGATCGATAAAGCCCTTACCGTCGCTCCAGAACGGCCAATAACCACAACCTCGATTCGGCCTCCCTTGCAAGCTACAGAGGCTGAATATCTGATTGCCTATCGTAAGTTCTGCAAGGGAGCTGGTTCGGAGCTGACAGAGCGCGAGTGGGAACTCGTTGCTCGCGGTGGTCCTAAAGGCATACCACCCTCATTACGAGGAAAATGCCTTCAGATGAAATGACCATAGAAAAACCCGCTCAATGAGCGGGTTTTTTTACATGCCAAAGAAGCTGAGAGTTGCCTCACTGTTGCCGCTGACCGAAAACTGACCCAGTAAAGGCTGTTCTGCCGACTGAAAACTGACCCAGGTGTTCAACTGCTTCTGCTCACTTTCCGAGCAGGAGAACACAGGGTGATCAGCATGGAAATGTTGGGAAAAATCCGGCGGATGTACTTCCGCGACAAGCTCTCGCTGCACCAGATAGCCAAGCGTACCGGGCTGTCGAGAAACACCATCCGAAAATGGGTCAGAGCGCCCGAAGCTACTCAGCCGGCGTACCAGCGGTGCGCGACCTTCAACAAACTCAGCCCTTTCCACGACACGCTGGAACAGGCGCTGAAAGCCGATTCGTTCCGGGCAAAGCACAATCGCAGAAGCGCCAAAGCACTTTTCGAGCAGATCAAGGCCGAGGGTTATGACGGCGGCTACAGCCAGCTCACGGCGTTTGTACGCTCGTGGCGAGGTGAACAAGGCAAGTCTTTACGCGCTTTTGTACCGCTGACGTTTGCGCTCGGTGAAGCTTTTCAATTTGACTGGAGCGAAGAAGGGCTGCTGATCGGAGGCCTGTTTCGACGCATCCAGGTCTCCCACATGAAGCTGTGCGCCAGTCGCGCATTCTGGTTGGTTGCGTACCCTAGCCAAGGTCACGAGATGCTATTCGATGCACATACACGCTCGTTCGGAGCGTTAGGTGGCGTGCCGCGTCGCGGCATCTACGACAACATGAAAACGGCTGTCGACAAGGTCAATAAAGGCAAGGGCCGCACGGTCAATGCCCGGTTTTCCGTGATGTGTGCGCACTACCTGTTCGATCCGGATTTCTGCAACGTAGCCTCTGGCTGGGAAAAGGGCATTGTCGAGAAGAACGTTCAAGACAGTCGACGACGCATTTGGCTTGACGCTCAAAACTGCATGTTCCACACCTTCGAGGAACTGAATGCCTGGCTCGGCCAACGCTGTCGTGCGCTCTGGAGCGAGCTGCTGCATCCGCAGTACAACGGACTTACGGTGGCGGAAGTTTTGGAGCTGGAGCGGGTCGAAATGATGCCGATGCCGACGGCCTTTGATGGCTACGTCGAGCGCACCGTACGTGTCTCCAGCACCTGCCTGATCAGCGTGGCGCGAAATCGCTATTCGGTGCCTTGTGAACGAGTCGGCCAGTGGGTCAGCAGCCGTCTTTACCCATCCCGGATCGTGGTCATCGCCGATGACGCAATGATTGCCAGCCACGAGCGCCTCTTTGATCGAGATCAGGTCAGTTTTGACTGGCAGCATTACATCCCACTCATCGAACGCAAGCCGGGTGCACTGCGCAATGGCGCACCGTTTGCCGATCTGCCCAATCCGTTGCGGCTTCTCAAACGGAGCCTGATACGTCAAAGCAACGGTGATCGAATCATGACG
>NZ_SCOO01000052.1:0-27951 GCF_005502415.1 Pseudomonas sp. G(2018)
TTCGATGACCTGAAGTAACCTGCTGCCGAAAACTGCGTAACTCATTGTTTACCAAGGAGTTTTCCGTTTCGACTGCGCCGGAAGTGGGGCGAATTATAGACACCTGAGATCTGACGTCAACCACTTATTACGCTTTTTTGGCAGAAGAGGCCTTTTTAGCCACCAAACGCGGGATGCGCCGGGTTATGGGTGGCAGGCGCGACACTAATAGCAAAGCGCCGATAGCGGCATAGATAGACCACTCCTTCAAATCGGCGCGCACAATCCAGAGCATATGCAGCAACCCAAGGCCGAGAACCAGATAAGCCAGACGATGCAGCTTTTTCCAGCGCGAACCCAAACGCCGCTGACTGTATCGATTGGAAGTCGCTGCCAACGCCAGCAAACACAGAAACCCCAACGCCCCGACAATAATGTAGGGACGCTTGCCCAGCTCGACGCCCAGTTGTGACCAGTCGAACCCAAGGATGAATGCCAGATAGGCACTCAAGTGCAGAACTACATAAGCGAAACACCACAAACCCAGTTGCCGCCGAACCGCAATCCACCCAGCCCACCCCGTGAGCTTCTGCAGCGGCGTCATACTTAATGTAATAAGCAGCAGAACAAGCGTCCCCAAGCCCAACCGGTCAACCAGTACCTTGCCCGGATCAGGCCCGAGCAGATCCTCCCAGGCTTGATACAACCAAAGCAGAGGCCAGATCGCCGCAGCGACGAAAACGCCAATACGCCAGAGTCGATATCGCATCAGTAGTTTTTCCGAAGATCGAGCCCTGTATAGAGAGGGGCGACTTCATCGGCATAACCATTGAACATCTGCGTGTCACGCACGTTCGGCTTGAACAGACCACTCGGCAAGCGCCGTTCGCGAGCCTGAGTCCAGCGTGGATGATCAACCGTAGGGTTCACATTCGCATAGAAGCCATACTCGTCCGAAGCGATACTCTGCCAGGTGGTTTTGGGCTGCTCACTCACCAGGCTGATCCGCACGATGGACTTGATGCTCTTGAATCCGTATTTCCACGGCACCACCAAACGCAGCGGCGCCCCGTTCTGATTCGGTAACTCACGCCCGTACATGCCCACCGCCAGAATCGCCAATGGGTTCATCGCCTCATCCAGCCGCAACCCTTCCACATAGGGCCAATCGATCAAGGCGAACCCCGAGCGCTGCCCCGGCATGCTCTTGGGATCTTCAAGAGTTTCGAAGCGAATGAATCTGGCATTTGATGTGGGCTCTACCTGATTGAGCAACGCCGAAACGGGGAAACCTATCCATGGAATGACCATCGACCAGGCCTCCACGCAACGGAGGCGGTAAATGCGCTCCTCCAGTTGATAAGGCTTCATGAAGTCTTCCAGTGCATAGCGCCCCGGCTTACCCACTTCGCCATCCACCACCACAGTCCATGGCTCAGTCTTCAGCGCACCGGCATTGGCAGCCGGATCGCCCTTGTCAGTACCGAATTCATAGAAGTTGTTGTAGTGGGTTGCGTCTTTGAACGGCGTGATCGCCTCATCCTTGACGTTAACCGCCCCCCACTTGATCGAGGGAAGCTTTTCGCTGAACCACGAAGGAGCCTTGCCAGGCTCGACATCTGCATATCGCGCCGCATCATCAGCGCCCGCCCAACGCGGCAGAGCACTCATGGCCAAGCCGGCAACGGCAGCACCCAATACATTGCGTCGAGAAAGGTAAATGGATTCAGGCGTGACATCCGACTCATGGCAGTCGGATGCTTTGGGGACTTTGATCAGCATGACTACTCCGCAGCATTGGAGAACAGATGCACCAACTGCGGAGTATGAGGGAAATTACATCACTCGGCGCTTTTGCGCCGACGAAGATGTAACAAGTATTGCACCGGCCCGGATGCCGCATAGGCGAGGAAAACCAGCAGCAGAATGCGTGGTGGATCACTGAACACTACCGCGAACACCAATACTACGGCGAGGATCGCCACGAATGGCACGCGCCCTTTCAGATCCAACTCCTTGAAGCTGTTGTACTTGATGTTGCTGACCATCAGCATGCCCGCTGCCGCGACCATCAGCGCCACCAGGAAAGACATCTTGGAACCCTGAATGCCGTAATCGCTGAACGCCCAGACAATGCCCGCCACCACGCCAGCGGCAGCCGGGCTGGCCAGACCAATGAAGTAGCGCTTGTCGGCCGTGCCGACCTGGGTATTGAAACGCGCCAGACGCAACGCCGCACCTGCGACATAGATGAAGGCGACCATCCAGCCGACCTTGCCCATGTCGCCCAAGGCCCAGCCAAACGCCAGCAACGCTGGCGCCACGCCGAAAGCAACCATATCCGATAGCGAGTCATACTCGGCACCGAAGGCACTCTGGGTATTGGTCATGCGGGCGACACGGCCATCGAGACCATCGAGCACCATGGCGACAAAAATTGCGATGGCGGCAAACGCAAAATACTTGCTCGCACCAATCGAATCACCTGCACTCAAGGCACTCTGGGCGCTCATGGAGTTGATGATGGAGTAGAACCCTGCGAACAGGTTCGCAGTGGTGAACAGATTCGGCAGAAGATAGATACCACGATGCCGGACTTTACGGCCTTCAGCGTCATGCCCTTCTTCGACATGTTCATCGATGGGCAGCAGGCTTTCGGCGTCAGAAGCCTGTTTTGGCTCTTCGGGACGTTCGCTCATGGACAATACCTTGCAACGGGGTGGAAAGTTTCGACAGATGTCTGCAACGCCGGTTCGCACCGCAAACGATGCAGCTTTATACCAGAACCGGCCCTCCAAACGAAAAAACGCGGCCTGGGCCGCGTTTTTCGTACAAGTGTCAGACTTAGTTTTTAGCTTTGTCGACGATCTTGTTGGCACCGATCCACGGCATCATGGAGCGCAGTTGCTCACCGATGATTTCGATACCGTGAGCGGCGTTGTTACGACGCTTGGCGGTCATCGAAGGATAGCCGGTAGCACCTTCGCTGATGAACATCTTGGCGTATTCGCCGTCCTGAATACGTTTCAGGGCGTTGCGCATGGCCTGACGGGATTCTGCGTTGATGACTTCCGGACCGGTCACGTACTCGCCGTACTCGGCGTTGTTGGAGATCGAGTAGTTCATGTTGGCGATACCGCCTTCGTACATGAGGTCAACGATCAGCTTCAGTTCGTGCAGGCATTCGAAGTAAGCCATTTCCGGCGCGTAGCCAGCTTCAACCAGGGTTTCGAAACCGGCTTTTACCAGCTCGACGGTACCGCCGCACAGAACGGCTTGTTCGCCGAACAGGTCGGTTTCGGTCTCGTCCTTGAAAGTGGTTTCGATGATGCCGGTGCGACCGCCACCCACGCCGGCAGCGTAGGACAGCGCAACGTTTTTGGCGTTGCCGGAAGCGTCCTGATAGATAGCGATCAGATCAGGGATACCGCCACCCTTCACGAATTCGGAACGTACGGTGTGGCCTGGAGCCTTCGGCGCGATCATGATCACGTCGAGATCGGCGCGCGGCACAACCTGGTTGTAGTGGATCGCGAAACCGTGGGAGAAGGCCAGGGTGGCGCCCTTCTTGATGTTCGGCTCAATTTCGTTCTTGTACAGGGAGGACTGGAACTCGTCCGGGGTCAGGATCATGACCAGGTCGGCGGCCGCAACAGCGGAAGCAACGTCAGTCACTTTCAGGCCGTGGGCTTCGGCCTTGGCAACAGTGGCCGAACCTTTACGCAGACCAACGGTAACGTCAACGCCTGAGTCTTTCAGGTTGCACGCTTGAGCGTGGCCCTGGGAGCCGTAACCGATGATGGCAACTTTCTTGCCCTGGATGATCGACAGGTCGCAGTCTTTATCGTAGAAAACTTTCATGAATTTCCCCTATATATCCAGGCCGTTCAGGCCATTCGCTAATTTGGTTTAGATGCTGAGTACTTTGTCGCCGCGGGCAATCCCGGTGACGCCACTGCGGACGGTCTCCAGAATCGAAGCGGTGCCGATGGACTGGATGAAGCTGTCGAGCTTGTCGCTGGTACCGGTCAATTGAACGGTATACACGCTGGCGCTGACATCGACGATCTGCCCACGGTAAATATCGGTAGTGCGTTTGATCTCGGCGCGCTGGGCGCCGGTGGCTTTGACCTTGACCAGCATCAGTTCGCGCTCGATGTGAGCACTTTCCGACAAGTCGACCAATTTGACCACTTCGATCAGTTTGTTCAGGTTCTTGGTGATCTGCTCGATGATTTCATCGTGGCCCACGGTGGTCAGCGTCAGACGCGACAGAGTCGGGTCTTCGGTTGGCGCCACGGTCAGGCTTTCGATGTTGTAGTTGCGCTGCGAGAACAGGCCGACTACACGAGACAGAGCGCCAGGTTCGTTTTCCAGAAGCAAGGAAATAATGTGCCGCATGATTAAGTACGCTCCGTCTTGCTCAGCCACATATCGCGCATGGAGCCGTCTTTGATCTGCATCGGGTAGACGTGCTCACTGGTGTCGACCGAAATATCGATGACCACCAGGCGATCTTTCATGGCGAACGCTTCTTCCATCTTCGACTTCAAGTCTTTCGAGTCGGTGATGCGCACGCCGACGTGGCCGTAGGCCTCCGCCAACTTGACGAAGTCAGGCAACGACTCCATGTAGGAATGCGAGTGACGACTGCCGTAACTCATGTCTTGCCACTGGCGAACCATGCCCAGCACACCGTTGTTCAGGATGACAATCTTGACCGGCAGACCGTATTGCAGGCAGGTCGACAGTTCCTGAATGTTCATCTGGATGCTGCCTTCGCCCGTCACACAAGCGACATCATCATCCGGAAAGCTCAACTTGATGCCCATGGCCGCCGGGAAACCGAAGCCCATGGTGCCCAGGCCGCCAGAGTTGATCCAGCGGTTAGGCTTGTTGAACTTGTAGTACTGCGCCGCAAACATTTGGTGCTGACCAACGTCGGAGGCGACAAAGGCATCGCCCTTGGTCACTTCGCACAAGGTTTCGATCACGGCCTGCGGCTTGATGACACTACCGTCACCCTTGTCATAAGGAAACAGACCACGGTCACCGCGCCACTCATCAACCTGCTTCCACCAACTGGCAACAGACTCCTTGTTCGGGGTCTCGCCGATTTCCTTGAGGATCGCGACCATTTCGGTCAGAACGCTCTCGACCGGACCAACGATAGGTACGTCAGCCTTGATGGTCTTGGAAATCGAAGCAGGGTCGATGTCGATATGAATGATCTTGGCGTTCGGACAAAACTTCGATGCGCCGTTGATGACACGATCGTCGAAACGTGCGCCGACGGCCAGGATCACGTCAGCATGGTGCATCGCCAGGTTGGCGGTGTAGCTGCCATGCATGCCGAGCATGCCAATGAACTGACGATCGGTACCAGGGTAGCCACCCAGACCCATCAGGGTATTGGTCACTGGCAGGTTGAGCATTTGTGCCAATTCGGTCAGCGGCGCGGAGCCGTTGCCGAGAATAACGCCACCGCCGGAGTACAGAACGGGACGCTTGGCCGCCAGAAGCATTTCCGCCGCTTTGCGAATTTGACCGGAATGACCGCGAACGGCCGGGCTGTAGGAGCGCAGTTTGGCTTTTTTCGGGAAGACGTATTCGAACTTCTCGGCCGGGTTAGTCATGTCTTTCGGAATATCGACAACGACCGGACCAGGACGACCGGATTGCGCCAGGTAGAAGGCTTTCTTCATGACTTCCGGGATTTCCGACGCGTGTTTGATCATGAAGCTGTGTTTCACGATCGGCCGGGAGATACCGATCATGTCGGTTTCCTGGAATGCGTCGGTACCAACCATTGTACTCGGCACCTGGCCGGAAATGACCACCATCGGAATGGAGTCCATGTAGGCCGTGGCGATACCGGTGATAGCGTTGGTTGCGCCCGGGCCGGAAGTCACCAGTACCACGCCGGCTTTGCCGGTGGCACGGGCGTAACCGTCAGCCATATGGGTCGCAGCCTGCTCGTGACGAACCAGAATGTGCGTCACTTCCGGTTCTTTGAACAGGGCATCGTAGACATGAAGAAGAGCACCACCCGGGTACCCGTAGATATATTTGACGCCTTCGTCACGCAAGAAGCGGACGAGCATCTCACCGCCAGATAAAAGCTCCACGTTGCTCACCTCTAAAACGCCAGAATACCGCCCACGAAAAAGGGACGGGTCTTAATAGGTTTACTTCTCAGCAGAGCATGAGCGACGGTGGTCGCCGACTACGTCAGCACTGACTGAGCAAGTATTGGGATCGTCCCAAGTGTTGCGGGCCTTTCCCACCCAGCGCGAGGTAACGCGTTGCGGGTGTAACAGGTCGGCGCGGATGTGCGCCTCATGATCTGCTGAGTGGGTCTGCTTCTGGCAGTCCCTCTACAGCGGACTTTGGATTCTTCTGTTTCGTCCCCTGCAAGTCAAGTCGTCTATGTGCTTTATTGAACTAAGCACATGAGAAAGCAAGAAAAAACCGCGAAACCTCAAGTGTGTTAGCTTCAATTGCGCAACCCGAGACAAGGAAATGACATGCGAGCGCTTTTCCTGGCCGCCGGCCTGCTGATCGGCCTGAGCCCTTTAAGCATGGCCGCACAGATTTACAAATGGGTCGACGCCCAAGGCGTTACCCATTTCGATGCGCAACCACCTTCAGGTCAGCAAGCCACTGTTGTCGTGACGCCCTCCCCGCCCGCCGCCAAACCCGCCGCATCTTTGAACAGCGACACGATTGGCGATCAACAGGCTATCGACAAACGCGTCAAGACGCAGGTCGCCGAGCAGCAAACAGAGCTGAAAGTATTTTGCGAACAGGCGCGAACAAACCTGGCGCAGTTGCGGAACAATCCGCAGCTCAGAGAGGAAGTGGAGGGGGAACTGCGTCGGCTCGACGACACTCAACGGCAGGACCGCATAGGTGAAACGCAGAAACAGATCGCGGATAACTGCATGTAGTCACCTGTAGGAGCCGCCCAGAGCAAGCTCGGTTCCTACAGGGATCGTGGTCAGCGAGAAGCGGTGATCAGTTGATCGAACTCTTTGAGCAGCACCTGCAACTGCCGATCCTTGCCCTGAACATTACGGGAGGCAAAGACCATTTCGGCCATCTCCTGAATCCCCGAAGCGTTCGGCAATGGCAGGTTCTGTTCGAGGATCGCTTTCATGCGCGGCAGAAAGATCCATTGCAGCCATTGCTCGAAGTCCAGCGTATCGACCGAAAACGGCTCAACGCTGGAGAGCGCCTCAGCAGATGGAGGAACATCATCCCACCATCCTTGCACCCGCAATTCACGCTCGATCAGCAGCAACTGCTCGGCAATCCTGGGAAAGCGGACATCCATCACGACGAAACCTTTGCCTTCTGACGAGCCAATGCTGCACCAGAGGAATCGCCCTGCTTCTCACGTGCCTGGGCAATCAATTCCCACAGACTGGCCTGAAGCGCCGGACGACCATTGGCCAAGGTCAAACCACGACGCGCGAATTGCTCGGCCTGCGCGGCGTCCCCTTGAGCCATGCGCACTTGCGCCAGACGATAAAGCACTTGCGGCTCACGCGGGGCGACACGCTGGGCACGCTCGAGACTTGAAGAGGCTCCGTTGAGATCGCCACCAGCCTGTTGCTGCTGAGCAGTGGTCAACAGCGCCAGCACTGGACCGTCCAACTGCTCATCGGCGGACAGGCCGCCGGAACTGACCGACGGAATTCCGCTCGGCGTCGACGGCATGCTGTAGCTGCCCTGATTGATCGGTGCAGACTGCACCGGCGAGGTATCAAACGGTCCCGGCGTAATCGGGCCAGGGGTGATCGGCGTAGTGCTGATCGGCGTCGAAGTCGTTGCGCCGCCACCCGGCACCATCACGACCACACCGGTATCGCCTTGCGGAATTTCCTGCACCTTCGCTTGCGCAGGACGCTTGACCGTCGACTGACGGAAACCGCCGTTCGCCGAGACCCTCTCGCTATTGGATACGTTGGTGCCGGAGTCCACAACCGGAATCGAGCCACGCTGTACGGAGGAACAACCGCTGAGCAAAGCCACGGCGGTAACCGCTGGAATCAACCACTTGTTCACTTGAAACCCTCTTTGCTTAATTCATCCAGCCCTTGACCCAATCCATCACCGTTTCACCGTTGATAGGGCTTTCGCCACCGCAAGGAGCGCCGGGAGGCGGTTCGCTGCCGCGAATATACGGCATCTGCACGGCGCCCGGGCAGTTGCCGTCAGAGCCTTGTCCGGTCCGCGAATCGACCCAGGCCTGAACAATATTATCCGGCTGAGGCATGTCCAACGGCAACGGATCGGCCTTGCGCATGAAACTGGTCCAGACCTGCAACGCCCCGGTAGCACCCGTGAATGGTGTCTTGCCGTTGTCATCGCGCCCCAACCAGACCACCGCCAACAGATCCTGACTGAAACCGGCGAACCAGCTGTCGCGCGAATCGTTACTGGTACCGGTCTTGCCGGCCAGTGTCAGGGTTTTCGGCAGTACGTTGTAAACCGAGCTGCCAGTGCCTTCACGCATGACTCGCTGCATGGCGCTCTGGACCAGGTAAATGGAGGCCGGGTCGAAACGCTGCTGAATCTGGAACGGATAACGCTTGAGGGGCTCGCCTTCGGCTGTCAGTACGCTACGAATCCCGCGCATCGGGGTATTGAAACCACCGTTGGCGAGGGTCTGGTACATGGTTGCCACTTCGATCGGGGTCATGCCGCCCGCCCCCAGCAACATCGAAGGAAAGGCCGGAAACTCGCGACTCACCCCCAGACGCCCGAGGGTCTTGAGGACATTGGGAACGCCTACCGCCAAGCCGAGACGCGCGGTCGACAAGTTGTAGGAATGCGCCAGGCCTTGATAAAGGAAAACCGTGCCATGGGAGCGGCGATCATAGTTCTGCGGCTTCCAGACCTGACCGTCCGCACCTTTGACCGAGAAGGACTCGTCTGACAGCCAACTGGTCAGTGTGTACTGGCTCGGTTTCTCGAGTGCTGTCAGATAAACCGCTGGCTTGATCAACGAGCCGATCGGCCGCACCGCATCCAGTGCACGGTTGAAGCCGGCAAAACTGGCCTGGCGACTGCCGATCATGGCCTGGACTTCACCGGTTTCCGGGTTGGTCACGACCATCGCCGCTTCGACGTCATCGGAGCCCTTGCGCCCGGACAGGCGTTTGAAGGTGTCATTGACCGATGCTTCAGCTTTCATCTGAAGGATCGGGTCGAAGCTGGTAAAGATTCGCAGTCCTTCTTCGGTCAAGTCTTCGTCGCGATAGTCTTCACGCAGTTGACGCTTGACCAGATCGAGGAAGCCAGGGAACGAGCTATCAGCCAGCTTTCCGCGCGTTGTCACTCCCAACGGCATTTTCTTCGCTGCAGCGATCTGCTCGGCGGTGGCGACGCCTTGTTGCTCAAGCACATCCAGCACCAGATTACGCCGCTCAAGCGCCCTCTCAGGATTGCGTCGCGGGTTGTAATAAGAAGGGCCCTTGACCATGCCCACCAGCATCGCGACTTGATGCAGCTTCAGTTCGGACAACGGCTGCCCGAAGAAGAATTGGCTGGCCAGGCCGAATCCGTGGACCGCACGCTGACCATCCTGGCCGACGAACACTTCATTGAGGTAAGCCTCAAGTATTTCCCGTTTGTCGTAATGCAACTCAAGCAGCATCGCCATCATGGCTTCAGTGAGTTTGCGGGTCAGACTGCGTTCGCTGGTCAGGTAGAAATTCTTGACTAGCTGTTGCGTCAACGTACTGCCGCCCTGGGTCATCTTGCCGCCAGAGGTGTTGACGTAGACGGCTCGCATAATCGACTTGGGAGACACCCCCCAGTGGCTGTAGAAGTCACGGTCTTCCACGGCGACCAGGGTTTCCAGCAAATACGGCGGAACCTGATCGATCTTGATCAGAATGCGATCTTCGAGGTTCTTCGGATAAATCCCGCCGATCAGCAGCGGCTCCAGGCGCACTACAGACAGTTTCGAACCGTTCGTCGCCGAAAGTTCGGCGACATAGTCTCCGGAGAAACGAACACGCACCGGCTGAGCGCTCTCCAGCCCCTCATAGAACTGGAAGCCACGAGTGTTCAAGTCGACGGTATTGCCGTTGACTGCCGCCGCACCTGGGCCGTTGCTCACGCTTTCACGGCGATAGCCCAGGGCATCGAGTTCGGTGAGAAAGTCGTCCCTGCTCAGTTTTTGTCCGACGAACAGCTCGAGCGGACGCGCGTATACCTTGGCGGGAATCGTCCAGCGCTTGCCGGAAAACTTCTCCTGCACGATGGCATCCAGGTAAACCGCGAATCCGGCCAGCACCACAAGGCCGACCAGACTGAGTTTAAGGACCCAGCCCAGCCAAGGCCGCAGGCCTCGGGAAGGTGGTTTTTTTGGGGTACGGGGGGATCGAGTATGAGTCATGGCGGCGGATTATACGCACTTTATTCATCCTCAACAGGAGCCCTCCGAGTTTGCGTTGAGCTGGCTAGCCGCCATAATGACGACCTGAATTTTTCCAGACTCTGAAGGATCCCCCCGTGAGCCAGTCCCTGATTGCCGCTTTGCAAAACCCGGCCTTGTATCCGCATCCTGTTGACGGGTTCCAGCTCATCGAAACCCATATTTCCTGGGTACTGCTCACCGGTTCCTATGCCTATAAAGTGAAGAAGCCGGTCAACTTCGGCTTCCTCGATTTCACCACGCTTGAGGCTCGAAAGCATTTCTGCGGCGAAGAACTGCGCCTGAACCAGCGCCTGACAGACGATCTGTATCTGGAAGTGTTGCCGGTCACTGGCAGCGCCGAAGCTCCGCAACTGGGCGGCGAAGGTCCGGCCATCGAATACGTGCTGAAAATGCGTCAATTCCCGCAAACCGGCTTGCTCAGCACCCTTCAGGCCAATGGTGAACTGACCACCTCGCACATCGACGCGATGGCGGCGCAAATCGCACGGTTCCATCTCAGCGCACCGAAAGTCCCGGCCGAACATGAAGCGGGCACTCCTGACAGTGTCATGGCGCCAGTACGTCAGAACTTCGAACAGATTCGCCCATTCCTCAGTGACAAGGCTGACCTGCTGCAACTCGACGCCCTGCTAGCCTGGGCCGAGAGCAGCTTCGATCGCCTGAAACCCGTCCTCACCCAGCGCAAGGCAGACGGATTCATCCGCGAATGCCATGGCGACATTCATTTGGGCAACGCCACGGTGATCGACGGCAAGGTCGTGATTTTCGACTGCATCGAGTTCAACGAACCGTTCCGCTTCACCGATGTGTATGCCGATGCCGGCTTCCTGGCCATGGACCTGGAAGACCGCGGCCTGAAGTGCCTGGCACGCCGCTTCATCAGCCAGTACCTGGAACTGACCGGCGATTATCAGGGCCTGGAACTGCTCAACTTCTATAAAGCCTACCGTGCACTGGTTCGCGCCAAGGTCAGCCTGTTCAGCATGCCGGCCGACGCCACGGCGGTGCAGCGCGCCACCACCCTGCGCCAGTACCGTACCTACGCCAACCTGGCTGAAAGCTACAGCACCATTCCTTCGCGCTTCATGGCGATTACCCACGGCGTTTCCGCGGTCGGCAAAAGCCACGTGGCGATGCGCCTGGTGGAAGCATTGGGCGCGATTCGCCTGCGTTCCGACGTTGAGCGCAAACGCCTGTTCGGCGAACAAACCGGCACAAACGATCTGCAGGCCGGCATTTACAGCGCCGATGCCAGCACCGCGACCTACCACCGCTTGCACGAAATTGCCGAGGTCATCCTTCATGCCGGCTTCCCGGTGGTGATCGATGCCACTTATCTCAAGCACGATCAGCGCGAAAGCGCAGCGAAAATTGCCGAGGCCACAGGCACGCCTTTCCTGATCCTCGACTGCAATGCACCGCAAGCCGTGATCGAGAGTTGGCTGACCCTGCGCCAGGCAGATAACGCAGACCCGTCCGACGCCACGCTGGCGGTGATCAAGGCCCAGCAAGCCAGTCGCGAACCCCTGACCCCGGCAGAAATTCTCTGCAGCAAACGCGTTCAGACCAATGAAAGCGGAACGCTTGACACAGTCGTGGCGCAAATTCGCCAACGCCTGCCAGGCCTGTAAAAAACTATTTCAGCCGTGAGGCCTTCGCCGGCTTCACGGCTGCCAAATAGTGGCACTATACTGGCGCCATAAAACCAACAGGTGATGTGACATGAGCCAGCCGAAACTTCTCGACACCCCGCTTTATGCCTTGCTGCACAAAGACGACATCACAGGTTTCAACAATGAACGCCCCAAGGATGGCCCTATCGATATGGTCGGTGGTGACTTCCGGGGTCTGGACTTGCGCGAGTTGAACGCCGACGGCGTCGACTTCACCGATGCCTATTTCCGCTCCGCCGACTTGCGGGGCATCGACTTTCGCAAAGCCTCACTCGAAGGTGCAAGTCTGGCCCATGCACAGATTTCCGGTGCCTACTTTCCGCCAGAGCTGAGTGCTGACGAGATTTTGATGTCGATGAACTTCGGTACACGACTGCGTTATCGCACCCGCTGACCACACGCGTAAATTACCCAGTCCGGTGCCCCCGCTCGCATTGGACTTCGGGCGGACTCGTCCCGACTACCAGCCTTTCCCTCTGCTCTTGGTCCTTTCGCAGATTTTCAAGCGCCCTCTAACGCCTGCCTCTTAGAAGCTTTTGCGTCGAAAACGACCAAACAATCACGCTTTTCCTACTGATGGCTACACTCCTGAGAAGCTTGCCCACGCACCATTCGGCCATCGCAAGGAGGCTTGATGAATGATGAACTGCAACACCTTAAGAATCTTGGCAAGACGTCGGCGCAGTGGCTGCATGCAGTGGGTATCCACAGCGCCTCGGACTTGCGTCGCCTGGGAGCGGTGGACGCTTATCGGGCCGTGCGTACGCGCGGCTTTCGAGCATCCAAGGTGTTGTTGTATGCAATCGAAGGCGCCCTGATGGATGTGCACTGGAATGACATCCCCGCCGAACGCAAAGAAGCCTTGAATAAACAGTTGGAAGCGATCTCGTCACGTCACAAGAACTGAGCCTGCATGGGATACCCGCGATTCATACGAGTGACGTCACTAAAAACGACAAACCAATATTCAATATTTACAAGGACTTGCCGACCACGCGCGACACAACCCACGCTAATGAGAAATCAGCTGTTGACTTGATAATGAGAATCGATATGATTAGCACAACTGGTCGCGAGACTGGTCGATATTCTGAATAGCCCTTGGTTCGGACTCTCAGATTATCTCCTCATCAGGCTAATCACGGTTATTTGACCCGGCTCTTGCCGGGTCTTTTTTTGCCTGTGAGTCCGGTCCGTACAGCCTGTGGAAAAGTCGCCACTACGTAGCAAACGCTAATTGCCGCGCAAGGTTATTGACCAGCAGATTCAGGATAAAAACCATCAGACAGCTTTTTCAGGCTCTCCGGCAGCCGTGGACCCAATCCGCCCACCAGTAACGTGGGATCAAGCTCAATGACCCGCCCACCTCTCGCTGCGCGGGTAGACGCCAGAATCGGATTTTCCCTGAACAACGCTGCACGCGCCGCATCTCCGCTCAGCGCGCGATCGGCAAACACCAGCACATCAGGGTCAAGGCTCACCAGCGACTCGTTCGAAAACGGCTTGTATCCGGTATGAGTCGCCAGGTTATGCCCTCCGGCCCGCTGCAGTAACCAATCAGCGGCGGTGCCCTTGCCGGCGATCAGCGGTTTTCCACCCGCGTGCCCGAGTAACAACAACACGCCCGGAGAGGGCTGCGTCAATTGCGCCCTGGTAACGCGGATCTTCTGCAGTTCAAGCGCCTGTTGATAAGTCGCCAGCAACTGCACGGCCCTGTCTTCGGCGCCGAGCAACCTGCCCAAATGCTGCAGGTTGTTCTGCAGCGTCGGCAGATCTGGCTGGGCCGAGAATAGCTCGACCTGCACGCCCGCACTGCGAATTTGCGAAAGCACGGGTGGCGGCCCCATCTCTTCGGTGCCGACCAGGATCTGCGGACGCAAACTCAGCACACCCTCCGCCGAAAGCTGCCGCTGATATCCGATGCTGGGTAACGCCTTCAGGGATTCAGGGTGCTGGCTGGTGGTATCGACACCGACCAGTTTCGACGCGCCGCCCAATGCGCTGACCCACTCCGAAAGCGCACCTCCGGCACTGACCCAACGTTGCGGCAACTCGCTCGCAGCGACGTGATGACTGGCGAGAAGTCCGAAACAAAGCACGCAAACACGGGTACTCAGGCGCATAAACAGCTTCCTATGAGGGTTTCCCGGGCATCAGGCGAGCAGGCCAAGTATCCTGTGCAACTTGGCAACTGCACCTACGGGGCAAGTCAGCCATTTGATAATTGCTTGCATTTGCACGTCAAGCTCGGACATATCCGGTCACGACTGCGCCCTGAGGATAGGCATGAAATTTCTGTGTACAGGCATTGAGCTGGCCGATGCCAGCAGCCGCGGGTTTGAACTCGACGGGCAAAAGCTTTTCGCCGTGCGTCGGGACGGCAAGGTTTACGTCTATGTCAATCGCTGCCCGCACCGCGGCGTCGGTCTTGAATGGACCCCCGACCAGTTTCTGGACCCCAGCAACAGCCTGATCCAGTGCGCCACCCACGGCGCCCTGTTTTTGATCGAGGACGGCGAATGCGTTGCCGGCCCTTGCGCAGGACAATCGCTGATCCGTGTCGATTGCCGCGAGGATGCGCAGGGGATCTGGGTCAATCCTTAAAGAGCAGCACCTCCAGGCGCCGATCCACGACCATCTCTTCATGGGTCAGGCGCACGCCATAGGCCAGCACTTCAACCCCGCACGCCACCGCCTCACGCAAGGCCTGTGCGTAGGCGGAATCGATTTCTTCGGCCGGACGCACGGCTTCGATACCGGTCAAATTCACGCAGTACAACTGCACCGCACGAATTCCGTCCCGAGCCAGATGGGCCAACTCACGCAGATGCTTCGCCCCACGCTGGGTCACCGCATCAGGAAACGCCGCCACCGCGACACCGTCGAAACCCAGCGTGACACTTTTGACTTCCACATAGGCCGGCCCGTCGGGGTAATCGAGACGAAAATCGATCCGGCTCTTTTCCTGACCATAGGCCACTTCACGCTTGAGCCCGGTAAAGCCGTTCAGCTCGGTGATAACCCCAGCCAGCAGTGCTTCTTCGATCAAAGCATTGGCCCGCCCGGTATTCACGCAAAAATGACGACCATGTGGGGTTTCGCCGATTTCCCAGGTACCGGGCAACTTGCGCTTGGGATCATTGGAGCGACTGAACCACACTTGCCCGCCTTCGACCTGACAATTGAGCATCGAGCCGGTGTTCGGGCAGTGAATGGTCAACAACTCACCGCCAACGGTTTCGATATCGGCGAGAAAACGCTTGTAACGGCGGATCAGCCGACCTTCTTCGAGGGGAGGATGAAACCGCATCAGCCTTGCCAGCTCCGCAGACCCCGGCCGATACGCTCCACCGCTTCCTGCAAACGCTCAAGGTTTTGCGTGTAGGCAAAACGCACGTGATGCCCGGCCTGATAGCGACCGAAATCCAGTCCAGGCGTGAATGCTACGTGCTCCGTCTCAAGGAAATGCCGACAGAACGAGAAGGCATCGCCGCCGAACTTGCTGATATCAGCGTACAAATAGAACGCGCCTTCAGGCTCGACAGCGATCCCGAAGCCCAATTCCCGCAACGCTGGCAAAAGGAAATCGCGACGACGACCGAATTCGGCACGACGCTCTTCCAGAATCCTGATGGTTTCTGGCTCGAAACAGGCCAGCGCAGCATGCTGCGCCATGCTCGGGGCACTGATATAGAGGTTCTGGGCTAGCTTCTCCAGCTCACCCACAGCCACATCGGGCGCCACCAGCCAACCGAGCCGCCATCCGGTCATTCCGAAATATTTCGAAAAACTGTTGAGCACAAAGGCGCTGTCATCGACTTCCAGCACGCTGGCCGCATCGGTGCCGTAGGTCAAGCCGTGGTAGATCTCGTCCACCACCAGATGGCCGTGGCGCTGTTTGATGGCGCTGGACAGCCCCGCCAGCTCGTCACGAGTGAGGATTGTCCCAGTTGGATTCGCCGGAGATGCCACCAACGCACCCACGCTGTCGTGATCCCAATGCCGCTCGACGAGATCCGGCGTCAGTTGATAACGCACGTCCGGACCTACAGGAACAAGCTGCGCGGCTCCCTCCACCAGTCGCAGGAAATGCCGGTTGCATGGGTAACCCGGGTCCGCCAGCAACCAATGCTTGCCTGGATCCACCAGCAAGGCACTGGCCAGCAACAGCGCACCGGAACCGCCGGGCGTGATGAGGATGCGTCGCGGATCGATGTTCAGGCCATAACGCTGCTGATAAAAGCTCGAGATAGCCTCACGCAGCTCAGGAATACCGCGTGCGGCGGTGTATCGCGTTTTTCCCGATTCGAGCGCAGCCTGGCCGGCACGGATGATCGGCTCGGCCGTGGTGAAGTCCGGTTCGCCGATTTCCAGGTGAATCACATCGTGACCGGCGGCCTGTAATTCATTGGCCCGCGCCAGCAATGCCATGACATGAAAAGGTTCGATTGCGCGACTGCGGGCACTGTAGGACTGAGCCATTGGCCTTCCTTCAACGAAGAAAAGAATCGATTCTACCCAAGCGCAGGAACGAGCGAGAACCTAAAGCGGTCAGAGCCGTATAACCCAGACCCAAAACGACTCGAGCGAGTGCCCAAGGTTTGACTAAAATCAATAATTGATCAGGGCTGCGGAGCTACCAGACAGCGCTTTGCCATCATTTGCAAGCGTCACAGGCCGCGGCCTCGACATCCGGGAGTAGCGCGCTCTGATTTGATCTGGTAAGTTCGC
The DNA here is from genome assembly GCF_005502415.1 of Pseudomonas sp. G(2018). Classification (NCBI taxonomy): domain Bacteria; kingdom Pseudomonadati; phylum Pseudomonadota; class Gammaproteobacteria; order Pseudomonadales; family Pseudomonadaceae; genus Pseudomonas; species Pseudomonas sp. G(2018). The sequence continues at coordinate 16,837 of NZ_SCOO01000052.1, forward strand.
CCGCTTGCAGCCGCAGGGCCGGCGGGTGCCGGTGATGGAACAATCCTGCGCAGATGGATTACAAGAGTAGAGGCGGTCTATTTCATGTCCACCCAAGCAAAGCAACAGGCAGTCCAGTCGATCAGCGGCTTCGAACCCTATAAAGAAGTTCCGGGCGAGGAGTACATGGGTAAGCCCATGCGTGCGCACTTCACCAAGGTCCTGAACAAGTGGAAACAGGACTTGATGCAGGAAGTCGACCGCACGGTTGATCACATGAAGGACGAAGCGGCCAACTTTCCTGACCCGGCAGACCGTGCCAGCCAGGAAGAAGAGTTCGCCCTCGAACTGCGAGCGCGCGATCGTGAGCGCAAGCTGATCAAGAAGATCGACAAGACGCTTCAACTGATCGAAGACGAAGAATACGGCTGGTGCGAGTCCTGCGGTGTCGAAATCGGCGTCAAGCGCCTGGAAGCCCGCCCTACCGCCGACATGTGCGTCGACTGCAAGACCCTGGCGGAAATCAAGGAAAAGCAAGTCGGCAAGTAATATCGACTTGAACGAAGAACGGAGCGTGCGAACGCTCCGTTTTTGTTTCTGACATTTGCTTTGACAGGAAACCGTGGGAGCGAGCCTGCTCGCGAAGGGGGCCTGAGCTTCAACATTAATGCTGGCTGACACACCGCTTTCGCGAGCAGGCTCGCTCCCAAGGGGCTGGCTCAAGCACGGAAAAATGACATCGCCCTATGACCGCCATCTCCACCGCTTCCTATATCGGGCGCTTCGCCCCCACCCCCAGTGGTCACCTGCATTTCGGTTCGCTGGTCGCCGCGCTGGCTTCGTACCTCGACGCACGTTCGGTGGGTGGCCGCTGGTTGATGCGCATGGAAGACCTCGACCCGCCCCGTGAAGAACCCGGCGCCCAGGCGGCGATCCTCAAGGCGCTGGAGAGCTATGGTTTCGAGTGGGATGGTGAGATGGTCCGTCAGAGCGACCGACACGACGCCTACGCCGAAGTACTCAATCGCCTGTTCAATCACGGCCTGGCCTACGCGTGCACCTGTTCGCGCAAGCAACTGGAGCCGTACCATGGCATCTATCCGGGACTGTGCCGCAATGCCGGGCATGCCACTGAAAATGCGGCGATCCGGATACGTGTGCCCGAACTGGATTACCACTTCATCGACCGCGTGCAAGGGGAATTTCATCAACACCTGGGCCGGGATGTCGGCGATTTTGTGATTCGCCGCCGTGACGGGCTCTACGCCTATCAACTGGCGGTGGTACTGGATGATGCCTGGCAAGGCATTACCGATATCGTGCGCGGCGCCGACCTGCTCGACTCCACGCCACGCCAGCTCTACCTGCAAGAACTGCTCGGCCTGCGACAACCGCGCTATTTGCACATCCCGCTGATTACCCAGCCCGATGGCAACAAGCTCGGCAAGTCCTATCGCTCGCCGCCATTGACCGAAGATCAGGCAACACCATTGTTGCTGCGCGCCTTGCGTGCACTGGGGCAGACTCCCAGTACCGAACTGGCTGATGGCACACCAAGGGAAGTGTTGAACTGGGGCATCGCTCACTGGGATGCAAGCCGGATCCCGCGCACACTGAGCCTGCCCGAGGCGCAGCTACAGTGATCGTGCTTGCAGTGTCGCGCCCATCCGTTACCATCGCCGCACGTTTTCGGGCACGCGCATAAAAAAGAGAGGCCGGGATGTACATCTATCGCTTGGTCCTGCTCCTGGTAGTGGGGATTTATCTGTTTTCCCCGGCCATCATGGATTGGTGGATCGACGCCACTGGCGCCTGGTATCGCCCTTATCTGCTCTGGCTGATCCTGATCGTCGTGACCTTCATCCTGCAGAGCCAAAAAGATGCCGATGAGCTTTAGCCTGACCCAGATGATCCTGATCAGTGCCGCGTACCTGGCGGTGCTGTTCGGCGTGGCCTGGATCAGCGAACGGGGCATGATCCCCCGGGCGATCATTCGCCACCCGCTCACCTACACACTGTCGCTGGGGGTCTATGCCAGTGCCTGGGCGTTTTATGGCACCGTGGGCCTGGCTTATCAGTACGGTTACGGTTTCCTGTCCAGTTACCTCGGGGTGTCCGGGGCATTCCTGCTGGCGCCGGTATTGCTGTATCCGATCCTGAAGATCACCCGCACTTATCAGCTGTCGTCCCTCGCGGACCTGTTCGCGTTCCGCTTCCGCAGCACTTGGGCCGGCGCGCTGACCACGATTTTCATGCTGGTCGGCGTACTGCCGTTGCTGGCGTTACAGATTCAGGCGGTGGCCGATTCAATCGGCATCCTAACCCGTGAGCCGGTGCAACACCGCGTTGCCCTGAGTTTCTGCGCGCTCATTACGCTGTTCACGATTTTCTTCGGCTCCCGGCACATCGCCACCCGCGAGAAACATGAAGGCCTGGTCTTCGCGATTGCCTTCGAATCGGTGATCAAGCTGATCGCTCTCGGCGGCGTCGGACTGTATGCGCTGTACGGTGTGTTCGACGGCCCGCAACAGCTGGAGCTGTGGCTGCTGCAAAACCAGACGGCCCTCGCCGCCCTGCACACGCCGTTGCAGGAAGGCCCGTGGCGCACGCTGCTGCTGGTGTTCTTCGCCTCGGCGATCGTGATGCCGCACATGTACCACATGACGTTCACCGAGAACCTCAACCCTCGCTCGCTGGTCAGCGCGAGTTGGGGCTTGCCGCTGTTCCTGTTGCTGATGAGCCTGGCGGTGCCGTTGATTCTTTGGGCGGGGCTGAAACTCGGGGCTACCACCAACCCGGAATACTTCACACTTGGCATCGGCATTGCCGCCAACAGCCAGGCGTTGGCATTGCTGGCGTATATCGGCGGGCTGTCCGCCGCCAGCGGCCTGATCATCGTCACCACCCTCGCGCTGTCGGGTATGGCCCTGAACCACCTGGTGCTGCCGCTGTATCAGCCGCCGGCGGAAGGCAATATCTACCGCTGGCTGAAATGGACGCGTCGGGCATTGATCGTCGCGATCATCATGGCCGGTTACGGTTTCTACCTGTTGCTGGGCGCGGAGCAGGACCTGGCCAACCTCGGCATCGTCGCGTTCGTTGCCACCTTGCAGTTCCTGCCGGGCGTACTCTCGGTCCTGTATTGGCCAACCGCCAATCGCCGCGGCTTCATCGCCGGCTTGCTGGCCGGGATCCTGGTGTGGCTGGTGACCATGCTGCTGCCGCTGGTCGGCAATCTGCAGGGCTTCTACATCCCGCTGTTGAACATGATCTATGTGCTGGACGACACCAGTTGGCACATGGCGGCGATTGCCTCGCTGGCCGCCAACGTGTTGATGTTCACCCTGATCTCGCTGTTCACCAACGCCAGCACCGAAGAGGCCAGCGCCGCGGAAGCCTGTGCCGTGGACAACGTGCGTCGCCCGCAACGCCGCGAACTGCATGCCGCCTCGCCTCAGGAATTCGCCACACAGCTTGCCAAACCGCTGGGTGCCAAGGCTGCGCAAAAAGAAGTCGAGCAGGCCCTGCGCGATCTCTACCTGCCGTTCGACGAGCGCCGCCCATATGCCTTGCGCCGTTTGCGTGACCGCATCGAGGCCAACCTTTCCGGTCTGATGGGACCGAGCGTAGCCCAGGACATGGTCGAAACCTTCCTGCCGTACAAGGCTGGCGGCGAAAACTATGTCACCGAGGACATCCACTTCATCGAAAGCCGACTCGAGGATTACCATTCGCGTCTGACCGGACTGGCCGCCGAGCTCGATGCCCTGCGCCGCTATCACCGCCAGACCCTGCAGGAATTGCCAATGGGCGTCTGTTCGCTGGCCAAGGACCAGGAAATCCTCATGTGGAACAAAGCCATGGAGGAGTTGACCGGGATCGCTGCGCAACGGGTCGTCGGTTCGCGCCTGAGCACCATTGCCGACCCGTGGAAAGAGTTGCTGCAAGGTTTCATCAATGTCCCGGACGAGCACTTGCACAAGCAGCACCTGGCCCTCGACGGTCAGACCCGTTGGCTGAACCTGCACAAAGCGGCGATCGACGAGCCGCTCGCGCCGGGTAACAGTGGCCTGGTGCTGCTGGTGGAAGACTTGACCGAAACCCAGATGCTCGAAGACAAACTGGTGCACTCCGAGCGCCTGGCCAGCATCGGCCGCCTCGCCGCCGGCGTGGCCCATGAAATCGGCAACCCGATCACCGGCATTGCGTGCCTGGCGCAGAACCTGCGCGAAGAACGCGAAGAAGACGGCGAACTCAAGGAAATCAGCGGGCAGATCCTCGAACAGACCAAACGCGTGTCGCGCATCGTCCAGTCGCTGATGAGCTTCGCCCATGCCGGCAGCCATCAACACAACGACGAGCCCGTCTGTCTGGCGGAAGTCGCCCAGGATGCCATCGGCCTCCTGGCCCTGAACCGACGCAATTTCGAAGTGCAGTTCTACAATCTGTGCGACCCCGATCATTGGGTCGAAGGCGACCCGCAGCGGCTCGCCCAGGTACTGATCAACCTGCTCTCGAACGCCCGTGATGCCTCGCCTCCGGGCAGTGCAGTACGCGTCAAGAGCGAAGCCGGCGAACACACGGTCGACCTGATCGTGGAAGACGAAGGCAGCGGGATTCCATCGAGCATCATGGACCGATTGTTCGAACCCTTCTTCACCACCAAGGACCCGGGTGAAGGTACCGGTCTGGGCCTTGCACTGGTCTATTCCATCGTTGAAGAGCATTATGGACAAATCACCATCGACAGCCCGGCTGATGTTCAGAGCCAACGCGGCACCCGTATCCGGGTGACATTACCGCGTCATGTCGAAGCGACGTCCGCTGTGAACTGAGACCGTCGAGAGTATCGAATCAATGCCGCACATTTTGATCGTCGAAGACGAAACCATTATCCGCTCCGCCTTGCGCCGCCTGCTGGAACGCAACCAGTATCAGGTCAGCGAAGCCGGTTCAGTGCAGGAAGCACAAGAACGCTTCACCATTCCCACGTTCGACCTGATCGTCAGTGACCTGCGCCTGCCGGGCGCACCGGGCACCGAACTGATCAAACTGGGTCAGGGCACTCCGGTGCTGATCATGACCAGTTACGCCAGCCTGCGCTCCGCAGTCGACTCGATGAAGATGGGTGCGGTGGATTACATCGCCAAGCCTTTCGATCACGACGAAATGCTCCAGGCGGTCGCGCGGATCCTGCGCGATCGTCAATCGGTGCAAGCCAGCGGTGAGCCGGTGACCGGCAAAGTCGCCAATGGCGCGGCAAAAACGGGCATCGATAACAGCAACGGCGAGATCGGCATCATCGGCTCGTGTCCGCCGATGCAGGACCTGTACGGCAAGATTCGTAAAGTCGCGCCGACCGACTCTAATGTCCTGATCCAGGGCGAATCCGGCACCGGTAAAGAACTGGTGGCGCGTGCCCTGCACAACCTGTCGAAGCGGGCCAAGGCACCGATGATTTCGGTGAACTGCGCAGCCATTCCGGAAAGCCTGATCGAGTCCGAACTGTTCGGTCACGAAAAAGGCGCGTTCACCGGTGCCAGCGCCGGGCGTGCCGGTCTGGTGGAAGCAGCGGACGGCGGCACCTTGTTCCTAGACGAAATCGGCGAACTGCCCCTGGAAGCCCAGGCGCGCCTGCTGCGGGTGCTGCAGGAAGGCGAGATTCGACGGGTTGGTTCAGTGCAGTCGCAAAAGGTCGATGTGCGCCTGATTGCAGCGACTCACCGCGACCTCAAGAGCCTGGCGAAGATCGGCCAGTTCCGTGAAGACTTGTACTATCGCCTGCATGTGATCGCCCTGAAACTGCCAGCTCTGCGCGAGCGCGGTGCCGACGTCAACGAAATCGCCAATGCGTTCCTCGCAAGGCAGAGCGCGCGGATCAACCGCACCGACCTGAAATTCGCTCCGGACGCGGAACAAGCCATTCGCCATTACTCCTGGCCGGGTAACGTTCGTGAGCTGGAAAACGCCGTCGAGCGCGCCGTTATCCTGTGCGAGAGCCCGGAGATTTCCGCCGAGCTGCTGGGTATCGATATCGAACTGGGCGATCTGGAAGACGACGAATTCATCGGCCTGCCACCGCAACAGGGCAGCAACAACGCCGGTAACAACAACCACGAACCGACCGAAGACCTGTCCCTGGAAGACTACTTCCAGCATTTCGTACTCGAGCATCAGGACCACATGACCGAAACCGAACTGGCCCGCAAACTCGGGGTTAGTCGCAAGTGCCTGTGGGAGCGCCGTCAACGCCTGGGCATTCCACGGCGCAAGACTGGGGTCGCCAGCGAAAGCTGAACCGCCCCTGCCTGATGTGCGGGTAACGCGTGACTTTGTGAAAAAAATGTTACCTCAGGTTTTTCACGTAACAGAAGCCGGGGCTTACGGTAACGAAGCCCCGGCTTTTTTTCGCCTGCACTTATCCCATCAGACCGCCTAACCCCTTGTTTTACTGGGCTTTGCAAAAGTTGGCACGCACCCTGCTATATGTTTGGTACAAGAACAATAACAAGCAATGCACAAGACAATAAAAATAAGACGAATCGACTCACGCACAATAAAAACAAGACGGCGAGAGGCGCAGCTAACTGATTCTTTTGGAGAGGCGTTGTATTTGGGGCTTGCCCCACGACCAGGCCGAGAACAACAAAAAACTGTCATAAGACAGAGCCTGTACTGGTTGGATCGAGAGATCACTGCAATTCAGCGACCAAAGCAATCCGTTTGCTCTTGGCTCCCGATTGGGAGGGTCATGAAGGAAGCTTCATGGCGAGGGCACTCAACAAAAACAAGAAGCCCGAAACCAATAACAAAAATAGAGCATGCAACTACTTCTTGGGGAGCTTCGGCTCCCCTTGTAGTTTCCGCGATTCAAAAACCGCCTTGCATCCGCCTGTTTCCACCTTGAAACGTGCGGCTTACAGCTCATATCTGCTGCGTCCTACACCATCCCCCGACTAAATGCTAGAATCCCCGCCCATCATGCGGTCATTCTTCGTTTTGGCCGAACATTCCTTCAAACAGTGCATCCCATGCTGAAGAAGCTGTTCCAGTCATTCCGTACTCCCCTGCGTCGTACGCAACATATCCGCAGCACACCTGAAGTGCTCAACAGCGGCCAACATTCGCTGCAAAAGGCGCAATTCAGCCGTTACGCGGTGAACATCGTCGAACGCCTGCAGGGCGCCGGTTACCAGGCCTATCTGGTCGGCGGTTGCGTGCGCGACATGCTGCTCGGCATCACGCCGAAAGACTTCGACGTCGCCACCAGTGCCACCCCTGAACAGGTCCGGGCCGAATTCCGCAACGCGCGGATCATTGGCCGGCGCTTCAAACTGGTGCATATCCACTTTGGCCGCGAAATCATCGAAGTCGCGACCTTCCGCGCCAATCACCCGCAAAACGATGAGGAAGAAGACAGCAACCAGTCTTCCCGCAACGAAAGCGGACGCATCCTGCGCGATAACGTCTACGGCACCCTGGAAGAAGACGCGCAACGCCGCGACTTCACCATCAACGCCCTGTACTACGATCCGGTCAGCGAGCGCATCCTCGATTACGCCAACGGTGTGCACGACATCCGCAATCACCTGATCCGTCTGATCGGCGATCCGAAACAACGCTATCAGGAAGATCCGGTAAGGATGCTGCGGGCCGTGCGATTCGCGGCGAAGCTGAATTTCGGAATTGAAAAACACAGCGCCCTGCCGATCCGCGATCTGGCACCGATGCTGCGCGAGATTCCGGCGGCCCGCCTGTTCGAAGAAGTCCTCAAGCTGTTTCTCTCCGGCCATGCCGCAGACACCTTCGAGATGCTGGTCGACCTGCAACTGTTCGATCCACTGTTCCCGGCCAGTGCCGAGGCGCTGGAATACAACCCGACTTATACCCATACGCTGATCAGCGAAGCACTGATCAACACCGACCTGCGGATCAAGCAGAACAAACCGGTGACCCCGGCGTTCCTGTTTGCCGCCCTGCTGTGGCCTGCCCTGCCGGCTCGTGTACTGCGCCTGCAGGAACGTGGCATGCCGCCGATTCCGGCGATGCAGGAAGCGGCCCACGAACTGATTGCCGAACAGTGCCAGCGCATCGCGATTCCAAAACGTTTCACCATGCCGATCCGCGAGATCTGGGACATGCAGGAACGTCTGCCACGGCGCAGCGGCAAACGTGCCGACCTGTTGCTGGACAATCCGAGATTCCGCGCCGGTTACGACTTCCTGTTGCTGCGTGAAAGCGCGGGCGAGCAGACCGATGGCCTGGGCGAATGGTGGACGGACTATCAAGACGCCAACGACAGTGAGCGTCGCGACATGATCCGCGATCTCAGCGGCAAGGACGAAGGCACTGGCGCACCGCGCAAACGTCGCCGTAGCGGCGGCTCCAAGCGCAAGCGTGCCGCGGGCGTTTCGAGTACCACGGGCGAGTAATCCATGGAACGCATCTACATCGGCATGGGCAGCAACCTGGCTGCTCCCTCCGAACAGCTGCGCAACGCGGTCGCCGCCCTGGCGCAGCTGCCGCAATCGGAACTGATCGGGGTTTCGGCCTTTTATCAAAGCGACTCGCTGCTTCCCGGCCAACCGCGTTACACCAACGCGGTTGCCGCCCTCGACAGCACCCTCACGCCGCTGGACTTGCTCGATGCGCTACAAACCATCGAGAACGAGCAAGGCCGCGAGCGTCTTGAGCGCTGGGGGCCACGCACGCTGGATCTGGATATCCTGCTGTTCGGCGACCGACTGATCGACGAGCCTCGCCTCAAAGTCCCGCACTACCATATGCAAGAGCGAGCGTTTGTGTTGTATCCATTGGCGGAGTTGGCGCCTGCGGATCTGCGTCTGGCCGACGGCCGCAGTCTCACGCAATTGCTCGCTGCCTGCCCGTTCGTCGGGCTGGAGCGCCTCCCTACAAATTGACACAACACCCTGTGGGAGCGAGCCTGCTCGCGAAAGCAATCTTGAATTCACCCTCATGGTTGAATGTCAGACCGTCTTCGCGAACAGGCTCGCTCCCACATTGGCCTCGTGTCATTCCTACAGAATCTGCTGAAACGCATCAGCCCCCTTCGGTAACACCCTCCTCGTAACAATGCGGTAACACACGCAATTGACTTCCCGAGTTCTCCTCACGACTATAGGCGTCCCGATGCCGCCAACCCGGCACACAAGGGCGCAATCCAGGCCTTATAAGCACGACAGAAGACCGTGCGCCTGAGTAGATGACGAATCACGCGCGTTACTCGCAGTAGTTTCCATAGCGCCTGAACGAGGATTTTTTGACATGCCAGCCATCACCCTGACCACGCTCCAGAGCCTCAAGCAGAAAGGTGAGAAAATCACCATGCTGACCTGCTATGACGCGACCTTCGCCCACGCCTGCAATCAGGCTGGCGTCGAAGTGCTGCTGGTGGGCGACTCCCTCGGCATGGTTTTACAAGGTCACGACAGCACCCTGCCGGTCACCACCGCCGAAATGGCTTACCACGTAGCCGCCGTCAAACGCGGTAACACCGATGCGTTGATCCTCGCCGACCTGCCCTTCATGGCCTACGCCACCACCGAACAAGCCATGACCAACAGCGCCCTGCTGATGCAGGCTGGCGCGCACATGGTCAAGGTCGAGGGAGCATTGTGGCTGGCGGACTCGATTCGCCTGCTCGCCGAGCGCGGCATCCCGGTGTGCGCGCACATGGGCCTGACGCCGCAATCGGTGAACATCCTCGGCGGTTACAAGGTCCAGGGCCGCAATGAAAACCAGGCGCGGCAGATGCGCGCCGACGCGATTTCACTGGAACAGGCCGGCGCGGCAATGCTGTTGCTCGAGTGCGTGCCAAGCGAACTGGCCGAAGAAATCACTCAAGCGGTGAAAATCCCGGTAATCGGTATCGGCGCCGGCAACCGCACCGACGGCCAGGTATTGGTCTTGCACGACATGCTGGGCCTGTCCATCACCGGTCGCGTGCCCAAATTCGTGAAGAACTTTATGGCCGGCCAAGAGAGCATTCACGCGGCCTTGAGCGCTTACGTCACTGAAGTCAAAGCGGCGACCTTCCCTGGTATCGAACACGGATTTTCTGCATGAACACCGTAAAAACCGTACGTGAACTGCGGGCCGCTGTGGCCCGCGCCCGTGGCGAAGGCAAACGTATCGGCTTCGTGCCGACCATGGGCAACCTGCATAGCGGGCATATCGCGCTGATTACCAAGGCCACCCAGCGGGTGGATTTCGTGGTCGCGAGTATTTTCGTCAATCCGCTGCAATTCGGCGCTGGCGAAGACCTCGACAAATACCCGCGCACCCTCGCGGCCGATCAGGAAAAACTGCTCGAGGCCGGTTGCGACCTGCTGTTCGCGCCAACCGTTGAAGAGATGTACCCCGACGGCATGTCCGGCCAGACCCGCGTTAGCGTCCCGCAATTGTCCGAAGGCCTGTGTGGCGCCAGCCGTCCGGGGCATTTCGAAGGCGTGGCGACAGTGGTCAGCAAGTTGTTCAACATGGTCCAGCCGGATCTGGCGATTTTCGGCCAGAAAGACTTCCAGCAACTGGCGGTGATTCGCGCGCTGGTCCATGACCTGAACATGCCGATCCAGATCATTGGCGAGCCGACCGTTCGCGCGGCCGATGGCCTGGCATTGTCGTCGCGCAATGGATTCCTCAGCGAAGAGCAGCGTGCCGTTGCACCGCTTGTCTATCGCACCCTGAGCCAGATTGCCGATGCGATCAAACAGGGTGAGCGGGATTTCCCGGCGCTGGTCAGTGCGCAGATCAAACAGCTCGAAGCTGCCGGGTTGCGTCCGGACTACCTGGAGATCCGCCACGCGCTGACCTTGCGTCCGGCGACTCCCGAGGACCGGGACCTGGTGATTCTGGCGGCGGCGTTCCTGGGCACGACGCGGTTGATCGACAACCTGCACCTGAATCTCGATACGCCCATCTGAGCCCAACAAAACAATGTGGGAGCGAGCCTGCTCGCGAATGCGGTATGCCATTCAACAACTAGGTTGACTGATCCGCCGCTTTCGCGAGCAGGCTCGCTCCCACACTTGAACTGTTTTAGTGTCCACAACCCGATTCCGACCTGGGATAACACTCATGCACGCCATCATGCTCAAAGCCAAGCTGCATCGCGCC
>NZ_SCOO01000053.1:0-25413 GCF_005502415.1 Pseudomonas sp. G(2018)
GAAAACCCCATGTAATCGCCGAACCCGGCCTTGGCGTAGGCATACACGCCGGAGTTCAGCTCCGGCTTGCGATTGGCCAGGGTTTGAAAGACGAAGGCCAGGGTCAGCATGCCAACGGCGGTGATGGCCCAACCGATCAGCACGGCGCCGGCATCGGCCCGCTCTGCCATGTTCTGTGGCAAGGAAAATATCCCGCCGCCGATCATCGACCCGACGACCAAGGCAATCAGCGCACTCAAGCGGAGCTTTTGTGTCGGTTGCGGCATACCGGTGTCTCCCTGCCTTCGGCGACCCACTGATGCGAATTCGTCACACAATTGGATTTAACTAAAATAGAGAAAAGCGTAATAACCTTTATCCATTAGCGCCAATGCATTGTTTTACATTTATAGCCGATCATTCTATTGCTCGCCGTTGAAATAGCAGTTCCATCAACGATTGGCAGTTAAAGCAAAATTTAGAAAAACCTACCCTTACTTTACAAAACACAAAAACGAACTAGCGTCTAAAGTCCAATGGGTACACCACAATTCCACACACTAGCCGACACCTCTGGAAAGGGCTTCTCCGGCGATGGCCCCGTAACAACAAAAGAGCAGTAAGTTATTAATTGATAATGGAATATTGCCGCACATTGATTTAAATCAGTTGATTGCGTAGCCAACGAAATTAATCTGCTTTCTCTGTTCTTCCACATCGGAGCCATACCATGTCTGAATCCCCCGGAAAATTACGACTGGGAGCACTCGTTGCCTTGGTAGTCGGCTCTATGATTGGTGGTGGGATCTTCTCTTTGCCGCAAAACATGGCCGCCAGTGCCGATGTCGGTGCCGTGCTGATCGGTTGGGCCATTACCGCTGTCGGCATGCTGACCCTGGCCTTCGTCTTTCAAACCCTGGCCAACCGAAAACCTGATCTGGACGGTGGTGTCTACGCCTACGCCAAGGCAGGTTTTGGCGACTACATGGGTTTCTCCTCGGCCTGGGGTTACTGGATCAGCGCCTGGCTGGGTAACGTCGGCTACTTCGTTCTGCTGTTCAGCACACTGGGCTACTTCTTCCCGATTTTTGGTGAAGGAAACACTGTTGCCGCGGTGATCGGGGCGTCGGTGCTGCTGTGGGCCGTGCATTTGCTCGTATTGCGAGGAATCAAGGAAGCGGCGTTCATTAACCTGGTCACCACGGTCGCCAAAATCGTACCCCTGCTGCTGTTTGTGCTGATCGCGATTTTCGCTTTCAAACTGGACATCTTCACGGCTGACATCTGGGGCTTGAAAAACCCGGACCTGGGCAGCGTGATGAACCAGGTGCGCAACATGATGCTGGTCACCGTGTGGGTGTTCATCGGTATCGAAGGCGCGAGCATTTTCTCGGCGCGTGCGGAAAAACGCAGTGATGTCGGTAAAGCCACCGTGATCGGTTTCATCACTGTGTTGCTAATCCTGGTGTTGGTGAACGTGCTGTCGCTGGGCATCATGACCCAACCGGAACTGGCGAAACTGCAGAACCCGTCGATGGCCGCCGTACTCAAGCACGTGGTCGGCGAATGGGGGGCGGTGCTGATCAGTGTCGGTCTGATCATTTCGCTGCTGGGAGCACTGCTGTCTTGGGTGCTGCTGTGTGCGGAGATCATGTTCGCCGCAGCCAAGGACCACACCATGCCGGCGTTCTTGCGCAAGGAAAACGCCAACCATGTGCCGGTCAACGCGCTGTGGCTGACCAATGCCATGGTGCAGTTGTTCTTGATCATCACCCTGTTTTCCGCCAGTACCTACCTGTCGCTGATCTACCTCGCCACCTCAATGATTCTGGTGCCGTACCTGTGGTCGGCGGCCTACGCCTTTCTTCTCGCAATGCGTGGCGAGAGTTATGAAAACGCCGGGGCTGAACGCCAGAAAGACCTGTTGATCGGCGCTATCGCCCTGATCTATGCGATCTGGCTGCTGTATGCCGGCGGCGTCAAATACCTGCTGCTTTCGGCGTTGCTTTACGCCCCTGGCGTGATTCTATTTGCCAAAGCCAGGCTTGAAATCAAACAACCGGTATTCACCAACATCGAGAAGCTGATTTTTGCAGCCGTCGTCGTGGGCGCCCTGGTGGCGGCCTATGGGCTGTATGACGGCTTCCTGACCCTGTAACACCTGAATGATTTGGTATCTGGAGGATTACTGTAATGACCACGGAAAAAGTTAAGTACGGGGTTCATTCCGAAGCCGGCAAACTGCGCAAAGTCATGGTTTGCTCCCCCGGCCTGGCCCATCAGCGGTTGACCCCGAACAACTGCGACGAACTGCTTTTCGATGATGTGCTGTGGGTCGCCCAGGCCAAGCGCGATCATTTCGACTTCGTCACCAAAATGCGTGAACGCGGGATCGATGTGGTCGAAATGCACAACCTGCTGACCGACATCGTCGCCATTCCCGAAGCACTTGACTGGATTCTTTCGCGCAAGATCACCCCCGATACCGTCGGGGTGGGCCTGATCAAAGAAGTGGACTCCTGGCTGCGCAGCCTGGAGCCTCGCCATATCGCCGAGTTCCTGATTGGCGGCGTCTCGGGCGATGACCTGCCGGACGCGTTCGGCGGCAAAGCTATCCAGATGTTCCGCGACTTCCTCGGCAACTCCAGCTTCCTGTTGCCCCCCCTGCCCAACACACAGTTCACCCGCGACACCACCTGCTGGATCTACGGCGGTGTGACGCTCAACCCGATGTACTGGCCGGCGCGGCGTCAGGAAACCCTGCTGACCACCGCCATCTACAAATTCCACCCGCAATTCACCAGCGCCGACTTCCAGATCTGGTACGGCGACCCGGACAAGGATCACGGAGCGTCTACCCTCGAAGGCGGCGACGTGATGCCTATCGGCAACGGCGTGGTCCTGATCGGCATGGGCGAACGTTCGTCACGCCAGGCCATTGGCCAACTGGCGATCAACCTGTTCAAGAACAAGGCCGTGGAGAAAGTGATCGTTGCCGGCCTGCCCAAGTCCCGTGCGGCGATGCACCTGGACACCGTATTCAGTTTCTGCGACCGCGACCTGGTGACGATTTTCCCGGAAGTGGTCAACCAGATCGTCGCCTTCACTCTGACCCCGGACGAAAGCAAACCGGGCGGCATCGACATCCGCCGGGAGAAATCCAACTTCCTCGATACCGTGGCCGCCGCCCTGAAACTCAAGGCCCTGCGCGTCGTACAAACCGGTGGTAACGCCTTCGCCGCCGAACGCGAACAGTGGGACGACGGCAACAACGTGGTGGCCGTGGAGCCTGGGGTGGTCATCGGATACGACCGCAACACCTATACCAACACCCTGCTGCGCAAGGCGGGTGTGGAAGTGATCACCATCAGCGCCGGCGAACTCGGGCGCGGACGCGGCGGCGGCCATTGCATGACCTGCCCGATCATTCGCGACCCGATTGACTACTGACCTATAAATCTTGGGAGATTCAAAATGGCGTTCAATATTCACAACCGTAATTTGCTGAGCCTGGAACACCACACCCCTCGCGAATTGCGCTATCTGCTCGACCTGTCCCGCGACCTGAAACGCGCCAAGTACACCGGCACCGAACAGCAGCACCTCAAGGGCAACAACATCGCACTGATCTTCGAAAAGACCTCGACCCGCACCCGTTGCGCGTTCGAGGTCGCGGCCTACGACCAAGGCGCCAACGTCACCTACATCGACCCGAACTCCTCGCAGATCGGCCACAAGGAAAGCATGAAAGACACCGCCCGCGTGCTGGGGCGCATGTACGACGCCATCGAGTACCGTGGCTTCAAACAGGAAATCGTCGAGGAACTGGCCAAGTATGCCGGCGTGCCGGTGTTCAACGGTCTGACCGATGAATACCACCCAACACAAATGATCGCCGACGTGCTGACCATGCGTGAACACGCCGACAAGCCGATCCACGAAATCAGCTACGCCTATCTCGGCGACGCACGTAACAACATGGGCAACTCGCTGTTGCTGATCGGCGCCAAGCTGGGCATGGACGTGCGCATCTGCGCGCCGAAAGCCCTGTGGCCGGCGGACGACCTGGTGGCTCGCTGCAAAAAATACGGTGAAGAAAGCGGCGCACGGATCACCCTGACCGAAGACCCTAAAGCCGCGGTCAAAGGCGTGGACTTTATTCACACCGACGTTTGGGTGTCGATGGGCGAGCCCGTCGAAGCCTGGGCTGAGCGCATCCAACAACTGCTGCCGTACCAGGTCAACGCCGAACTGATGAAAGCCAGCGGCAATCCGCGCACCAAGTTCATGCACTGCTTGCCGGCGTTTCATAACAGCGACACCAAGGTCGGCAAGCAGATTGCCGAGCAATACCCGAACTTGAAGAACGGCATCGAAGTGACCGATGACGTGTTCGAGTCACCGGCCTGCATCGCTTTCGAGCAAGCGGAAAACCGCATGCACACCATCAAGGCGATTCTGGTGTCGACTTTGGCTGACCTCTGAAGATCAACCGAAGTCTTGTGGGAGCTGGCTTGCCAGCGATGGCCGCACCTTGGTGTTTCTGATAGCCCGCGGTGATCCCATCGCTGGCAAGCCAGCTCCCACAGGAGACCGAGTCACCGCTTACTTCTCTTTTAGAAGGACTGCATCATGCGTATCGTCGTTGCTCTGGGCGGTAACGCCCTGCTCCGCCGGGGTGAACCCATGACGGCGGACAACCAGCGCGCTAACATCCGGATCGCCACCGAACAGATTGCCAAGATCCACCCCGGCAACCAACTGGTGATCGCCCACGGTAACGGTCCGCAGGTCGGCCTGCTCTCGTTGCAAGCGGCCGCCTACACCTCCGTTTCCCCCTATCCACTGGACGTACTCGGTGCAGAAACCGAAGGCATGATCGGCTATATCATCGAACAGGAACTGGGCAACCTGCTGGCCTTCGAGGTGCCTTTCGCCACACTGCTGACTCAGGTCGAAGTGGACGCCAATGACCCGGCGTTCCAGAACCCGACCAAACCCATCGGCCCGGTGTATACCAAGGCCGAAGCGGAAAAACTCGCCGCCGAAAAAGGCTGGGCGATTGCCCCGGACGGCGACAAATTCCGGCGCGTGGTGGCCAGCCCCAAACCCAAGCGCATTTTCGAGATTCGCCCGATCAAGTGGTTGCTGGAAAAAAACAGCATTGTGATCTGCGCCGGCGGTGGCGGCATACCGACGATGTATACCTCGCCGGGCAAACTCGAAGGTGTGGAAGCGGTCATCGACAAGGACCTGTGCTCGGCGCTGCTGGCCGAACAGCTGGAAAGCGATTTGCTGGTCATCGCCACCGACGTTAATGCGGCTTTCATCGATTACGGCAAACCCACCCAGAAAGCCATCGCCCAGGCCCATCCCGATGAAATCGAAAAACTCGGCTTCGCCGCCGGCTCCATGGGACCCAAGGTCCAGGCCGCCTGCGAGTTTGCGCGCAACACGGGGAAAGTTGCGGTGATCGGTTCGCTCTCGGACATTGAGGCGATTGTGCAGGGCAAGGCCGGCACCCGCATCAGTACGGAAAAACCTGGCATCAGCTACGTTTAAAAAAGAAACTCCCGGGGCAGATCCAGGGTCTGCCCTTCTCCAAGGCCTTCAAAGGAGAGACGACATGGCTACGTTCGAGCCCGGTCATTTGCACATCGAGCGCCACGCGCTGAACAAGGACGATGTCAGCTACAACATCCATATCGACTATGAGGTGGCGCAGGACCCCAAGGAAGGCAAAGGCATGCTGTTCAAGATGCATGGCACGATCCAGGGCAAAGAGGTCAACGATCCCTTCTTCCTGCCCAAGGATCAGGCCTACAACTTCGCCAGCAACGTGACGAAAATCGCCGAAAAGTACGGTATTCCCAAGGCGCTGAGCAGCATTGGGTCGATTCACAAGTACTACGACGCGATGTTCGAAGATGTGCGGGTGCAGTTAAACATGAAATCCGGCGACCCGGTAAAACCCGAGCACCTGGAATAACCCCCCGCCCCAACCCTGTGGGAGCGAGCAGGCTCGCTCCCACAGTGGATCATCGTCGCTTACAAACTCATCTCCTGCTCCCTGATCAGTTTCTTGTTGATCTTCCCGACACTGGTTTTCGGAATGTCAGCCACGACCCTGATCTGCCTCGGGATCGCCCACTTGTTGATGCGGCCGCTCTCGACGTATTGAAGCAAATGGGCCGCCAGCGTTGACTCGGTAAGACTCTGTCCTGGCGCGCAAACGACCAGCGCCACCGGCCGCTCCCCCCACTGCGCATCAGGAATGCCGACAACCGCCACCGACGTGACGGCGGGATGCTCGCTGATCAGGCTTTCCAGCTCCAGAGAACTGATCCACTCGCCTCCCGTCTTGATCACGTCCTTGATCCGGTCCTTGATTTCCACGACACCCAGGGCATCGATCGAAGCGATGTCGCCGGTGTGCATCCAGCCGTTTTCCCACAGTTGCGCGCCTTGCTCGGGTGCTTTGAGGTAACCCTGGGTCAACCATGGAGCACGGACCACGATTTCGCCCAGCGCCTCGCCATCCTGAGCGACCTCGTTGCCGCCGGCATCGATGATCCGCAGGTCGACCATCGGCACCGCTACCCCGGTCTTGATCCGCGCGGCCACCTGATCTTGCGCCGGTTGCGCAAGTTCGGCGTCGCTCAGGTGGGACAGGCACAGCAACGGACAGGTTTCAGACATCCCGTATCCGCTGTGCACGCGCATACCCCGTTCCGTTGCCTGGGCGGCCAGCCCGTGGGTCAAGGCACTGCCGCCCAGGAGCATTTTCCAGCCACTGAAATCGGTTCGGGCCGCTTCGTCACAACCCAGGATCATTTGCAGAATCGTTGGTACGCAATGGGAAAAGCTGACCTTCTCTTCGCGGTACAACCGGACCAGGCTATTGGGTTCATAACGACCGGGGTAAACCTGCTTGATTCCCATCAAGGTCGCGACATACGGCACGCCCCAGGCATGGACGTGGAACATCGGGGTGATGGGCATGTACACGTCATCGGAACGCAGCAACGGCAGGCCCTGGTACACGCCGAGGGTGCCGACGGCGTTGAGCGTATGCAGCACCAACTGGCGGTGGGTGAAGTAAACGCCCTTGGGGTCGCCGGTGGTGCCGGTGGTATAGAACAGGGTCGCTACCGAGTGTTCATCGAAGTCCGGGAAGTCGAAATGAGGTTTCGCACCCGCCAGCAGCCGTTCGTATTCGCCCACCACCGGCAGCGCGGTCGCCGGTGCTTCGCCGTCACTGAGCTGGACGTAGCCTTTGACGGTCGTCAGTTGATCGTGAATCTGCTCGATCAACGGCAGGAAATCGTCGTGAACCAGCACCAGATCATCCTCGGCGTGGTTCATGGTGTAGAGCACCTGCTCGGCGGACAGGCGAATGTTCACCGTGTGCAGCACGGCGCCTATCATCGGCACGGCAAAAAAACATTCCAGATAGCGGTGGCTGTCCCAATCCAGCAAAGCCACGGTATCCCCGGCCTTGACCCCGGCTTTCGTCAGCGCGTCGGCCAGGCGTTTTATCCGTTCGTTGAGCGTCCGGTAGTTGTAGCGCAGCTTGTCCGCGTAGACGATTTCCTGATCGGGGCAATAGCGTCCGCCCGAGAGCAACAGGCTCTTGATCAACAAGGGATAGGTGTAGGCGTCTTGCGCGGGCGCGATTATTTTTGTGGTCACCACAGTGAACTCTTCCTGATGCTGTTGGTTGTCAGAACTGCGATGCGTCGAGCAGAAACAACGACTCGCTGCCGGCTTTCACCGAGGTGCTCAACGAGTGAATCCGCGGCAGCAGGCGGGCAAAATAAAACCGCGCCGTGCCCAGTTTGCTCGCATAGAAATCGTCCTGCGCTTCCTTGCCGAAAGCTGCCTTGGCCATCAGTGCCCACATGTAGGCGTAGGCCACGTAACCGAAGGTTTGCAGGTACTCGACCGACGCCGCGCCGATTTCTTGTGGATTGCTTTGGCAGCGATCCAGCACCCAGGCGGTCAGTTCATCGAGGTTATCCAGGGCTGCGTCGAGCGGTTTGACGAATTCAGCCAGCTCGGTGCCCGCCGTGGCGGTGAAGTGGCGGATTTCATCGGCGAACAGCTTGTAGGCCGCGCCGCCGTTACCCACGATCTTGCGCCCGACCAAATCCAGCGCCTGAATGCCGTTGGTGCCTTCGTAGATCTGGGTGATGCGCACGTCACGCACCAGTTGTTCCTGGCCCCATTCGCGGATGTAGCCGTGGCCGCCGAACACCTGCTGGCCGTGCACGGTGGTTTCCAGGCCGAGATCGGTGAGGAACGCCTTGGCCACCGGGGTCAGCAGCGCCACCAGGTCTTCCGCACGTTTGCGCGTGGTGGCGTCTTCGCTGAACTTGGCGGTGTCCAATTGCATCGCCACGTAGGTCGAGAAAGCACGACCACCTTCGTTCGAAGCTTTCATGGTCAGCAGCATGCGACGCACGTCCGGGTGGACGATGATCGGATCGGCCACCTTGTCCTTGTTCTGCGCGCCGGTCGGCGAACGGCTTTGCAGGCGGTCACGGGCATATTCGACGGCATTCTGATAAGAGCGCTCGGCCGTGGCCAAGCCCTGGATACCAACGCCCAGGCGCTCGTAGTTCATCATGGTGAACATCGCCGCCAGGCCTTTGTTCGGCTCACCGACCAGATAACCCACGGCTTCGTCGAAGTTCATCACGCAGGTCGCGGACGCCTGGATGCCCATCTTGTGTTCGATCGAACCGCAATTCACCGGGTTGCGTGCACCCAGGCTGCCGTCGGCATTGACCAGGAACTTGGGCACCAGGAACAGCGAAATGCCTTTCGGCCCCGCCGGAGCGTCCGGCAACTTGGCCAGCACCAGATGGATGATGTTTTCGGTGAGGTCGTGCTCGCCGCCGGTGATGAAAATCTTGGTGCCGCTGACCTTGTAGGAACCGTCGGCCTGAGGTTCGGCCTTGGTGCGGATGATCCCCAGGTCGGTGCCGGCATGCGGTTCGGTCAGGCACATGGAACCGGTCCAGAGGCCCGCGTACATGTTCGGCAAATAGGCGGCTTTCAGCTCTTCGCTGGCGTGGGCATTGATCGACAGGCAAGCCCCGGCGGTCAGCATCGGGTACAGGCCGAAGGAAAGATTGGCCGCGTTGACCATTTCCTCGACCTGGGCCGAAATCGCCTTGGGCATGCCCATGCCGCCGTAGGCCGGATCACCGCCCACGCCGACCCAGCCACCCTCGGCAAAGGCACGGTAGGCGTCGGCAAAACCGTCAGGCGTAGTCACCTCGCCGTTACTCCAGGAACAGCCCTGCTCGTCGCCACTGCGATTGAGCGGTGCGATGAGGCCCGCAGCTACTTTGCCGGCCTCTTCAAGGATCGCGCTCGCGGTGTCTTGATCCACCACCTCGGCCAGCGCCGGCATGGCGGCCCAGAGCGTGGAAACGTTGAAAACTTCGTTGAGTACGAACCGAATGTCGCGCAGCGGCGCTTTGTAATCAGACATATTTGAAAGACTCAGGCAATGTCAGGGCATCGAAGATGCCCTGGTCAATGGAAGTGGCACTCTTATGAGAGGACGCTCAGGAGTGGACGCCAACAAGCTCCGCCGAACGTTCAGTGGACGTAGACGGAACGGGAGTGATGTTTCGCAGCAGAAAGAACGACAACGCCGGAATCAGGATCAAGGCACCGAGCATGTTCCAGAGGAACATGAAGGTCAGCAGGATGCCCATGTCAGCCTGGAACTTGATGGGTGACCAGGCCCAGCACACGACGCCCGCCGCCAGGGTGATGCCCACCAGCCCCACCACCCGACCGGTGAACGACACCGCGTTGCGATAGGCCTGTGCCAAAGGCATGCCCTGGCGCTGGTATTGCAACTGCACGCTGAGCAAGTACAGCGCGTAATCCACACCAATCCCGACCCCCAAGGCGATGACCGGCAGGGTCGCCACTTTCACGCCGATGCCCATGGCGACCATCAAGGCCTCACAGAGGATCGACGTCAGCACCAGCGGCAGCAGCGCCACCAGGGTTGCACGCCAACTGCGGAAGGTGATCAGGCAAAACAGCGTCACCGCCGCGTAAACGTAAAGCAGCATGGTGTGGTTGGCTTCGCGCACCACGATGTTGGTTGCCGCTTCAATCCCGGCAGTGCCGGCGGCCAGCAGGAACTGACGATCCTCGGTGCTGTTTTCCCTGGCGAACTGGTCGGCGACAGCCACCACAGCATCCAGGGTCTCGGCCTTGTGGTCCTTAAGGAAAGCAATCACCGGCATCAGCGAACAGTCGGTGTTGAACAGCTCCGGAGCATTGACCGAGGCCTGTTGTGCGGCGTAGTTCAACACGTTCTGGTTGCGCTGGATGCTGTTGAGCTTGGGGTTGCCTTCGAAGGTACCGGCGGTGATCTGGCGCACCGCGTTGACCAGCGAGGCCGTGGCTTGCACGCCCGGTTGCTGTTGCAACGCCCAGGCCAGGCGATCGGCGAGGATCAGCGTCTGGTAATTCAGGCAGCCTTCGGGCGCGGTCTTGATCATCACCGCGAACAGGTCGCTGGACAGCGCATAGTGGCTGGTGATGTAGGCGTTGTCGCGGTTGTAGCGCGAGTCGGCACGCAATTCCGGGGCACCGCTGTCGAGGTCGCCGATCTTCAGTTGCAGGCTGACCATGAAACCGCCAACGCCCAGCACCAGAGCGACCAGAACCGCGCCCGTGGCCCATTTGGGCGAGGTGAAGCGGTCGAGCATGTCCCACAGTTTGCCAAAGCCCCGATGCTCGGCGGCCCGGGTGTCGATCTTCAATGCACGGGCGGCGGCCTTGCTGCCCACGCCGATGTACGACAGCGCCACCGGCATCAGCAACAGCGAAGTGAAGATCAGCACCGCCACGCCGATGCTGGCGGTGATGGCCAGGTCCTGGATCACCGGAATGTCGATCAGCATCAACACCGCAAAACCGACCGCGTCGGCCAGCAACGCGGTAACCCCGGCAATGAACAGACGACGGAAGGTATAACGCGCCGCCACCAGTTTATGGGTGCCACGGGCGATGTCCTGCATGATGCCATTCATCTTCTGCGCCGCATGGGACACGCCGATGGCGAAAATCAGGAACGGCACCAGTACCGAGTAAGGATCGATGGCGTAACCCAGCCAGGCGACGATCCCCAATTGCCAGACCACCGCGATCAGCGAACAGCCAACCACCAGCAAGGTGCTGCGCACACAGCGGGTGTAGAGGTAGATGATGACCAGCGAGGTGACCACTGCCAGGCCGAAAAACATCATCACCTGGATCAGGCCGTCGATCAGGTCACCCACCAGTTTGGCGAAGCCGATCACCCGCACCTTGTAGTGCCCCTTGCCCTCCTCCCCGGCCTTGCGCGCCGCGCTGTCACCGGCGAATTCGATCTTGTCGCGCAAACGCTCTTCAAGCATCCGCGAAAACTGGTGATAGTTGATACCGCTGCCGGTGGCCGAAGCCTTGTCCAGCAGCGGAACAATGAGCATGGTCGATTTGAAGTCGCTGGCCACCAGACTGCCGACAATGCCGGCGCGGTTGATGTTCTGACGCAATTGCTCGATGTCTTGAGGGGTACCCTGATAGGCATCGGGCATCACCGGACCGCCCTGGAAGCCCTCCTCGGTGGCTTCGGTCCAGCGCACCGCCGGGCTCCACAGCGACTTCATCCAGGCGCGGTCCACGCCCTCGGCGAGAAACAGCTCATCGTTGACCTGCTTGAGTACGTTCAAGTACTCGGGGTCGAAGATGTCGCCCTGGGTGTTCTCCACCACCACCCGTACCGAGCTTCCCAGGCCACGCAACGATTTGCGGTTCTCCAGGAAATTCTGAATGTACGGCTGACTCTGCGGGATCATCTTCTCGAAGCTGGGGCGCAATTCCAGGCGGGTTACCATCATGTAGCCCAGTACCAGGGTGATCGCAGCCATCAGCAGCATAAACAGTGGCCGGTGGTTGAACACCCATCGTTCCAGCCGGTTGCCGGAACGGCGATCGAAGTCACGCAAGTCGCTGATCACCGGCATGGTGTCTTGCTCAATACTGCCCATAGGAGGGTACCCGCTCTGATTTAACTGTTTTTATTCTTTGGAAAGCACGCGTGCGCCACGACTGCCCACCACAATCAACGAGCCGTCGGCGGCCTGGACGGCACCGGCCACGGGTGACTGATTCTGCTGGGCGAGCAACTGCAACTGCGTCCCGTGGTCCGGGCTGAGCAACAGGTGACCGGCCTGAGTGAACAGCCGGAAGTGACCGTCTTCACCCAGTGTGGCGGCCGTGATGCTGACCTGCAGGCCGCTGTTGAGCAGCGTCCAACTGACACCGCCATCGGTACTGCGCAGCACATGCCCGCGCAAGCCGTAGACCAGCACTTCACCTGGCTTGCCGATCACCCCGAAAAAGCTGCCCTGATAGGGTGTCTGCAACGCCATGAAGTGTTGGCGGGCGTCATTCCATTTCAGTAGCAGCCCTTGCTCGCCGGCGATGTACAGCCCGTCGCCAGTGGCGGAGACGGCGTTGAGGTGAAAGCCCTGCGGGTTGTCGGTACGGTCCTGGAACGGCGTCCAGTGTTTGCCACCGTCTTCGGTGCGCAGGATCAGGTTGAACACACCCACCACGTAACCCAGGTTGTCATTAGCGAACCAGACATCCAGCAGTGGCTTGTCGGCGCCCTCCTCGGTCAACCGCTGACCTTCGGCGACCAGCAACGGCCATTGCTCGTTGGCGGGCTCGGACTGTGCCAATGCCGTGTAATGCTTGACCAGCAAGGCGCCGATCTGTCGACCATCCAGTTGCTTTTGCCACGTCGCGCCGGCGTCGCTGCTGTGCAACACCACGCCATCGCTGCCGACCGCCCAGCCCTTCATCGACGAAGAAAAGTACACGGCATTGAGGTCGGCACTGACCGGTACGGCGGCCTGCTGCCATTGCTGGCCGGCGTCATCGGAATAAAGAATGTGGCCTCGCTGGCCCACGGCAACCAGTCGGTCACCGGCACGGGTTGTGTCCAGCAAAGGGCTGCGCACGGCCAGGACACTGGGCCTGGCGGGCAGATCAAGCACGTCGACGTAGGCGGCAGCCTGAGCGAATCCTTGCAACAGAGCCAGCGCGGCGCCCAGCAGCAGCGGCACGCACTTCTTGAACGAATACATACGGCGTCCTCATGAGAAAACTGCGCCGGGTGCCTGCTGGCGACCCGGCGATGAAACCCGACGCTTAGCGAATACCGGCGCCCGCCAGGGACTCCGGCGACCACTGCGCCTTGGACAGCGAGTCGATGTAGCGGATACCGCCGTACGGGCCCACCACACCGTTGATGTTGTAGGAACCGCCCACCAGGTCGTAGATCATGAAAGGCGTGGAATCCGGTACCTGCTTGTCATAGCTCTGGCTGAGGAAGGCAAAGGAACCACGGTAGAGCTGACCACGGGCGTCGTACTGATCGGAAGCCAGTGCTGCCCAGCTGTCTTCATCCAGGTAGAAGCGACGCTTCTGGTAGACGTGACGCGCGCCGGCCTTGAGGTTGCCCTCCACCACCCAGACGCGGTGTTTCTCCCAGCGCACGAAGTCCGGCGCGATGTGGTTGGCGGTGGTCAGGCTTTTCGGGTCCTGGGCGTACGTCAGCTTGTAAGTGTTGTACGGCACGATCATTTCCTGCTTGCCGACCAGTTTCCAGTCGTAGCGATCCAGGGCGCCGTTGAACACAAACACATCGTCATAGGTGCCCGCGCCGGCAGTGCCCGGGTTAGGCGTGTCGTAGGCCAGGTTCGGCGCCAGTTTGACTCGACGTTGCCCCGGCAGGTACTGCCAGGCGCGGCGTGGCTGTTCCAGCGGGTTGGCGGCGTCCTTGAGCATGATCGACTCGCCGGCCCGGCGTGCGGGACCGGTGTAATACAGCTTCATCTGGTAGTACACATCGGCGCTGCTGATCGGCTGCGCCATGTTTTCGTAGATCGGGTAAGTGATGAATGCCTGCCCGGTGGTCGCAAGGCTTGGCACACCGGCCGAGTCGACGTTCCAGGAGTCGTACTTGGAGTTGATGTTGACCCCCTGGTAACGCAACAGGAAGTTCCACATCGCCTCACTGCCCGACTGCGGAATCGGAAACGGTACGCCGGGCAACACGTTATCGATGGCCAGGCCGCCTTCCAGGGACTTGGCGCCGGTGGCGTTTTTTACACTGTTGTCCAGCACCGTCTGCGGCAATGCCACAGTGCGGTGGGTCGGGTAGACATCAACACGGAAGGTGGGGAAACGCTTGGCCAGTTCAACGGTGGTGGCCGAGAGCATGGTCTTGTACTGATCAACGTTTTTGCCATTGATCACCAGCAGCGGTTTTTCGCTGGCAAACGGGTCCGGACGCATGCTGTCGCCGGCCTTGAAACTGGCCGGGGCCGTGGTCAGGCCACCGGCATAGGCCGGAATGGAGCCATCGGCGCTGGCGGCTTTTTCGGCGCCCACCAGGGTCAGGCTGTTGCCGAGCTTGCCGGCTTCCTGGGTCGATACGGCGGCTTGCGCCTGGGCGGCCATGGCCATGGCCAGCGAGGCGGCCAACAGGGTTTGCACGAATTTCATGGTTTCTAACTCCTGCTTATTGACTAAGCATTGGGGTGAATCAAAAGGTGGTTTTCAGCGTCAGGTACAGCGCGCCACGGTCTTCGGTGGTCGCGCCGCCGCCCGAGAAGGCTGAATAGCCACCGGCGTAGCACGCATAGTTTTCGTTACCGCTGAAGGCGTTCGGCGTGGAGCCGTCGCCACTTCCGGCGTTGGCAGCACCGGTGCTGTTACCGCTGACGTTGCACTTGTCAGCCTTGCCGAAGGCGTCCACGTACTTGAGGTCGACGAAGTACTTGTTGTAAACGGCGGCACCGACGCCGATCGCGTAGTTGCCGGTGTCTTTCGCACCGCCGCCCGATACCGGCGAGACGCCGTCGAGGCCGACGTTGACCGACATTGGCAGGCTCATGTCCACGCCGGGAAACACCTGGTACCAGGTCGGGGTGAAGTTGACCGCGATGCCCCAGTTGTCACGGGTCGGTGCATCGATGCCGCGATAGCTGCTCTTGCCCTTGTAGAGTGCTTCGTTCTTGCTATCGAGCTTGAGCAGGTTGCTGTAGTACAACTCGGTGAGCAGGACGGCCGAATCGAACACTGGGGTCTTGGGCAGGGTCATCAGGCCGTTGAGTGTCCAGTGCAAGGTGTCGCCGGTGGCGCTCATGCTGTCGCCATCTTGCGGGGTGTCGTAGATCACGCCGGTGGCTGCCGTGCGTGGCGGCAACAGGCCAAGACCCTGACCGAGCCCCAGCGGGCTGGTGGTGCTGACGATGGCCGGGATGCTGGCCAACGGCATGTTGTGACGGATGTTCAGGTCACTGCCGACGCTGATGCCACCGACATCCTTGGACAGGCTCAGGCCGAAGATGTCGATCTTGTCGGAATAAGCCAGTTGGTAGGTGGCGGTACTCAACGAGTTCAAGGTGTTGACCACGGCCGGCACCTGGCCTGCAGGTCGCGTGCCGTTAGGGTTGGCCGAACTCAGCCCTCTGGCGTCGAGCCAGGCCTGGGGCAGGATGTCGGAAGTCTGGCGGTAATAGACGCCGAGCGTACCGTCCAGCCAGGCGGGCGACCACTTGGCCATGACACCCCAATCGCCGTGTTGGTCCGGTTCCAGGTCGTTGCCACGTCGCACGTTGGTCAACGCGTTGCAAGGGGCCAGGCCACACCCGAGCGGGCTGCCGGGGGTGATGGAGTTGGTGTTGCCCAGCAGGAACGACTGCGCGCCGGTGCCCACCAGATCGGAACCGCCATAGTAAGTGCCCGCCTCAGGCAGGCGTGCTTCATCCCAATCCAGGAAGTACTGGGCGCCTACGGTCAACTCGGGGTTGAGGGTGAACGACATCGACACCTGATTACGCGGCACGAACAGTTCCTTGGCCTCGGTACCCGGTGAAGCCGCCAGCTTGGCCAGGTCCAGGCCGGACTGGCCGTAGCTCATCGAATGCACCGGGTTGAGGATGGTTTCGCCCCAGAACACGTTGTGCTGCCCGGCCTTGATGCTGAACATCGACTCTTCGCCTACTTCGGTGCTGTAGAACACGAAGGCATCGAGAATCTCGCCGGACGGACCGGTGTAGTAGCGCTGGGCGTAGTTGCTCAGATGAGGACTGCCGAAACCGACATTGTCATTGGTCACGCCAGCCAGGCGCGGGTCGTTGGCGACCAGGCCCGAAGTACCGCCATTACCGTTGACGAACGGGTTGGAGTTGGAGCCGGTGTTTTCATAGGCCTTGTCGTACCAACTCGCGGCGCTGACACGAAAGCCCATGTTTTGCTTATAGACCACATCCATCTCGGTCAACAGGTCGACGCGGTTGGTGATGTTGGTCCCAGCCTTGCGGAAGTTGTAGTCACCGTCGTTGTTGTTCGGCGTGCCGAGCATGCGCTTGTCGGCGCTTTCGGTACGTACGCCGTAGTTGTACTTCACGGTGTTGTCGAAGCGTACGGACCAGTCGGGATTGCCGGTGTCCAGCTCCATGGCGTAAGCAGCCGGCATCGACGCCACCAGGATGGACAGGGCCAGCAGGCTGCGACGCGAAGGAAGTGTGTGGCCGTGACTCTTATTGTTGTGCATTGCGTTGGCTCCGCCTTTTTGTATTTGTTTTAAGCGCAGTAGTCCCCGCTGGCTCGTGGTGAGAGAGCCAATGCCTTTGAGGCACGAGGACAATTGACGGGTGGTTGAATCTAGCGATCCAGGTCCAGAATGAGTGCTTCTGCCTGGGGCCAGGGGCCAAAGCCCGAAGCCGGATTGAGGTGGCCGACGGCGCCGAGGTTGACCAGCTCCGCCTCCCAGTCCCGGGCCATGCGAGTGACCGCGGCGAAGCTGGCGAGGTGATCGTCGGTGCTGGCAGCGACGAGGCTGCGAAAGGGTAACGCCCCTTGGGGCAGAGGGGTCCAGCCGTGGTCGCGAAGGGTTTGCGGGCTTGGGTAACCTTGCGGCCATTGGGCCGCCAGGTCCGGCGGCGCGGCCAACAGTGCGCCCTTGATCGGGCGACTGTAGCGGGCAGCCCAGTGCGCCACCATCAGAACGCCGGCACTGTGGGCGACGAGGATCACGGGGCCGTCGATTTGCTCCAGTTCATGCTGGATCGCCCGCACGCGGGCAGCGCAGTCGAGCTTGTCGGTCTCAAGTGGTGGAACGCTGCGAACCTTGCTCAAACGGGCTTCAAGCAGCGTTTGCCAATGTTCGGCAACATGCTCACGCAGTCCCGGTACGATCAGAACGGTGGCGGCAGTTTGCAGTTTGTCCACTTGGATACCCTCGGCTTCTCAGTGACTCGCCTGGCTGTTTCGCCAGAATCTTTTTGTAGGACTGACATTAAAGAGCCGGGGTGGGCTACGCTTTTCATTTGACGACAGTGACTTTTCTTTTGATGACACTCTGATTGCCCCTGCCAAGTGGTCGTGCGGAAGCTGTTAACGTGGCCTGGAAGACTGTTCAATTGCTGACGCGCTGGCTATATTCGGCCGCGCTCGTTTCCATCGGAACCCCTGCAGGAACGCCTCTGCATGCCTAAGCTCGTTCGCGCCGCTGTCTTGACCAACTACCTGGATGTTGCTCATTACCTGGGGTTCAATCCGCACGATGTGCTGGCAGGCGTCGGCCTGAGCAAGGCACGTCTGCAAGCACCCGAGCATCGGATTCCGATCGATGCGGCGGTTCGCCTGCTGGAAGAGT
Organism: Pseudomonas sp. G(2018); assembly: GCF_005502415.1. Classification (NCBI taxonomy): domain Bacteria; kingdom Pseudomonadati; phylum Pseudomonadota; class Gammaproteobacteria; order Pseudomonadales; family Pseudomonadaceae; genus Pseudomonas; species Pseudomonas sp. G(2018). The sequence continues at coordinate 17,735 of NZ_SCOO01000053.1, forward strand.
CGGCTGTCGCCAGCGGTTGCCAGAGCTTCGGCCTGAGCATGGCCGAATCGCGTCAGCTCTCGGATTTCGGCGTCGTCAGCCTGCTGCTGACTCACCAGCGCACGTTGCGTGATGCGTTGCAGGTGCTGGTGCACTACCGGCACCTGATGAACGAATCGCTGGCGATCTTCATCGAAGAAGCCGGCAAGATGGTGATCATTCGCGAGGAAGTGGTGACCGACTCGCCCATGCCCTGCCGGCAAGCCAATGAACTGGCCATCGGCGTGATGTTCCGGCTGTGCGCCGCGCTGCTCGGTGCGCACTGGCAGCCCTACAGCGTGAACTTCACGCACCGGCCTCCCGACAATCTGCAACTGCATCGGCGCCTGTTCGGCTGCAATCTGGAGTTCGGCAGCGAGTTCAATGGCATTGTCTGCCCCGATGCCAGCCTCGACATAGCCAATCCCCATGCCGACCCGGCGATGGCGCGTTACGCCCAGCGCTATCTGGACTCGCTGCAAAGCCATGAAGGGCCCTCGACGCTGTTCGAGGTGCGCAAGGCCATTTACCTGCTGCTGCCCATGGGCCGCGCCACCATCGAGCAGATCGCCCAGACCCAGGGCATGAATGTGCGGACCCTGCAACGTCGTTTGAAAGACGATGGCTGCGCCTTCAATGACCTGATCAACGACGTGCGGCGCGACCTGGTGCTGCGGTACCTGGAAAACCCGAACTACTCGCTGGGCCGCATCGCCGACATGCTCGGTTATTCCATGGCCAGTTCTTTCACGCGCTGGTTCATCAGCCAATTCGGCATGCCGCCTGCGGCCTGGCGCAGCGCGCAAAAACAGGCCAAGCCACTCACCCAACCGAGCCCCCTGCCCGACCCGGAACAGCCCTGAACGGTGGAAGCGAGCAGGCTCGCTCCCACAGGGGTCATCGGGAAGCAAAAAAAAACGGCGACCGCTGGTACGGTCGCCGCAAAAACCGGGGCCTTTGACGCCGGTGGAGTGCCGCACTGCGCCGGAGTGAGCGCAATGCAGCGCCGCTGGTAAAACGGTACTGAGTTACATCCCCCAGTGCAGCAACAGCAGCACAAGAACCACGAGGAACACGGTTTCCCCGATCATCAGCAGGATCGGCTTGATGCCCACTGCAGCGAGTTCCTTGAGTTGGGTTTTCATGCCCAGGGCGCTGATGGACACCACCAGGCACCAGCGTGACAGTTCATTGACCGAGCCCTGCACCACAGGGGCCACCCAGCCGGTGCTGTTGAGGCAGGCCAACAGCAAAAAGCCGACCGCAAACCACGGCAGCAGCGGCGGCCGTTTGCCGGTGGGATCGGCGCCCTGCATACGTGTGACCATCGCTGCACAAACGATCACTGGCAGCAGCATGGCGACCCGCATCAGCTTGACCACCGTGGCTGTGTCGCCGGTCTCGGTCGACAGGCTGTAACCGGCGCCGACCACCTGGGCGACATCATGGATGGTCGCCCCCAGGAATACCCCGGCCACCTGGGGCGACAACGACAGCCAGTTGGCTATCATCGGGTACAGGATCATCGCCAGGGTCGACAGCGCCGAGACCCCGATCACCGTGAACAAGGTGGCGCGTTCCTTCTGCGGGTGGTTAGGCAAGGCCGCGGCCAGCGCCAATGCCGCCGAGGCACCGCAGATCGCGGTGGCGCCACCGGTGAGCATGCCGAACAGTCGCTGAAAGCCCAGCGCCTTGGCCGCTACCACCGAAACGCCGATGGTCACCACCACCAAAATCACCACCAGCGCAAAGGGTTTCCAGCCCAGCGCGGCGATCTGTTCGAGGGTGATGCGCATGCCCAGCAGCGCTACGCCAATGCGCAATACAGTGCGTGCGGTGAATTCGATGCCGGCCTTGCAGGTGCCTTCGCCGGCGAGGAAGTTCAGCGCCATGCCGAGCAACAGGGCAAACAACATGACCGGCGCACCGTAGTGCTCCGACAGAAAGGTCGCCGCCGCCGCGACGATCAGGCTGACGATAAATCCCGGCGCCAATTCGCGCGTACGGCTGTGGATGCGGGTCAGAGCGATGGCGCTCATGGCGCGGCCTCCTCGGTGACGATGACAATGAATGCCTGGCCGTCGACTACCTCGACCGGGTAGTTGGCGACCTTGAGCTTGTTGGAATTGAGCAAGTAGCCGCTGGCCAGATCGAAACGCAGGCCATGGGCACAGCATTGAATCACCCGCCCGTCGAGGCGACCGCCACACAACGAGGCGCCCTGGTGCGGGCAACCGTCATCGATGGCGAACAACTCACCGTCGATGTTGAACAGCGCGATGCTCTTGTCATCGAATTCGAAGAGCGCACGGCCCCCGACCTGCGGGAGTTTTCCGGCAGGCACACGTACTCGCAGGTTCATGAGGGTTGTCGCTCGCCGGCCCGTTCGAGCAAGGCTTCGTACATGACACCAAACAGCGCTTCGGGGGGCTGTGCGCCTACCACCGTCACGCGCCGGTCAAACTGAAAACAGGGCACGCCGCCGACAGCCCCGGGGTTGCCGACAAAAGGCTCGCCGTTTCCGTACAGGCAGTCAGCCACGAAGCCGGCCTCAAAACCGCACGACTGGGCGATGGCGAGCAACGTTTCGCGGTTGCCCAGATCCTCGCCGTGATGGAAATACGCGGCGAACAGACGATCGAGCAAGGCATCGCGCTGCCTGGAATTGCCCAGCACGCTGACTCGCTCCAGCAGGCGATGGGCATCGGCAGTGTTGGGCATCGTGGCAATGCGCCCGAAATCGATGACTTCCCCCACCGCCAGCGCAGCCTGCTGCACTTGGGACTGGCGCTTCTGCACCGCGTCAGCACTGCCCAGGCGCTTGCGGTAGAACTCTTCGAAGGGTTCACCTTGTACCGGCAGTTGTGGCAACAGCTGCACGCCGTGCCATACCGTGGTGAATTCCACCTCCGGTTGTCGCGAGCGCAACAGTTCCTGTGCGCGCTCCAGTTGGCGCTTGCCGATCAGGCACCAGGGGCAGATAAAATCGACAAACACATCAATTCGCAGACGACCACTCACAACTTCACCTCTAACACGGATTCGCCCACCGACTCGGACACCCGCTCACCCCTGAGCCGGGCGATGTCCTGGTGGTAATGACACTTGGCATAAAAGAACACCGCCGCTGCCGCGAGGCTGACCAGAGGCACAAACTGGAAGGCAGCCTGCAAGCCGATCAGGTCCGACACCTTGCCGGTGATGAACGGCCCCGGCGCCAGGCCGAGCATGTTGTTGGCCAGGGTCAGCGTGGCGAACGCTGTGCCATGGACCGAGTAATGGGTCAGATTGGCAACCATTGCCCCGGCGGGCCCGGTGGTGCCAGCGGCGATCAGCATGCCCAGGCAGATCAGCGCCAGTTGCGCGGGGCCTGCCGGCAGGGCGAACGCCGCCGACAACAACAGGCAACTGCCCAGGCAGAACGCGATGGCCAGGGCGACTTTGCGCTGGGGCGAGTGACGACACAGACGGTCGCTGAGCATGCCGCACAGAATCATCCCGGCACCGCTGCACAGCACGATGACCGCCGCCATGCCGCCGGCTTTGTCCGTGCCCATCGCGTAGTAGCGGTTCAGATAACTGGGCATCCACACAATCACGGTGCCGGCGACGAACAGCTGCAAGCCGCTGCCAACGTAGGTCGCGATCACCGAGCGACTGGAAAACAGCGTGCGCAGCGGCTGACTGACCTTGGCCGCGGCCTTGTTCAGTGCCTGCGCAGCACGTTGCGGAGCAATGCGTGCCTCCTTGACGATGAGCGGATACAGCACCGCCAGCAGCAGGCCGAACAGCGCCATGCCGGCGAACGACCAGCGCCAACCCAGCTTCGCGGCGATAGCCCCGCCCAGGGCCATGCCCAGCACCGAGCCGAACATGCCGCCGGCCATGAAGGCACTGGCCAAGGTGGCGCGCATGTGCTTGGGAAAGACTGATATCACCACCGCGATGCCGACGCTGCCGTACGCAGCCTCGCCGACACCCACCATGAACCGGGCGATGAACATCTGCTGGTAGTCCTGCGCCAGTGCGCAGCCCAGCGTTGCGAGACTCCACAACAGCGCCATCAACGCCAGGCTCTTGACCCGGCCGAAACGATCGGCGAGCAGCGACAGCGGAAACGTCAGCAGGCCAACCATCAAAGCCACGATGCCGCTGAGCAGGCCGAGCTGGCCGTCGCTCAGTGCCCATTCGCCCTTGAGCATCGGGAACACCGCGTTCAGTACCTGGCGCGACATGTAATCGGAAATCAACAGGCCAAACGTCAGGGCGAAGACGATCCAGGCGTATTGGCGCGAAACGCTGACGGTACCGTCGTCATCGTCGGCGGCGATTGGGTGAAAGGCCATGCAGCCTCCTCGAAACTTTGTTTTTGTTGTTATCGAGCGTGATGCAGTGCAGCGAGCGAGAGGTCATCGACCTCCCGCCCTGGCTGTCGGTCAGCCGCGCTGCGGCACACCTTTTTGCCCGGCCTTGCGGTTGGGCGACATACCGTTGGCCAGCAGGGTTTCTTCGATGCTTTGGTACTGCACACCGATCCGGTAGATCTCCCGGGCCTCTTTGCCGGAGGCAATTTCGCGACCCAGCTCGTGGGCGACCCGCACGGTTTGTTCGATCTGCTGCACCGAGCTGAAGCGCTTGCCCTTGTGATCAATGATAGTGTCTTCAATGCCCACGCGTGGGTGCATGCCCATGGCCAGCGCCATGGTGTTGAACGGCAGCACGTTCTTGAGCAGCGATTCCGCGGTCAGCGTGCAACCGTCCGGTGCGCGGTGGATGAAGTTGAAGAAGTTGAACGGGTTAGGGCCGTCGAAACCACCGCCGATGCCGATCCAGGTCAGGTTCAACGGTCCCATGTACAGGCCTTTGCGCACCATGCGCTCCAGGGTTTCCATGGCGTGCATGCCGGTCAGCTGGAAATGCGGCTGAATGCCATTATCCATCAGGCGCTTGAGGTGCTCGGTGACCCACGCCGGCCCGGCCGGCACGGTCATCTCGCTGTAAGCCGCCTGATAGGCCGGGTTGGCCAGGGAGGTGCCTTCCAGGTATTCCGGATAGAGCAACTCCATGATGTTCATCTGGGTGGTGTTGATCGCCACCGTGACTTGATCCGGTTTTGGCGTCAGCTCGGCCAGCATGTGGCGGGTATCGTCGGACAACCATTTGGCCGCTTCACCATCGCTTTCCGGGGCGAAGGAAATCGAACCGCCGACCTGGATGATCATGTCCGGCACGGCTTCACGCACACCGGCAATCAACTCGTTGAACTTGGACAGGCGCTTGGAACCCTTGCCATCCAGTTCACGTACGTGCAGGTGCAAGACGGTTGCACCGGCTTCGTAGCAATCGACCGCCTTCTGCACCTGCTCATCCATGGTCAGCGGAATGTCTTCGGGGAAGTCTTCCGGCATCCATTCAGGGCCGTACGGCGCCACGGTGATGACCACCTTTTCCATGTTTTCCGGGTGTAGGGAATCGTCGAAGAATTGCATGAGTTACTCCTGTTCTTATGGTTTTCCGCCCAGCCGGGAGCCTGCCTGGTGGGCGCAGTTACGAGTGCGAATGCAGAGGTGGTCGATCAGTACGTCTTGTCGCCGATAATCCCGGCGCGCTCCATCTTGCGATGACACGGCGGGTAATCCATGACGGCGTAGTGCTGGGTGCTGCGGTTGTCCCAGATGGCGATGCTGTTGGGCTTCCAGCGCCAGCGCACCTGGTACTCGGGAACGTAGGCCTGGCTGATCAGGTAGCGCAGCAACTCACTGGCGCCCGGGTTCGCGTCCTGGCCGAAACGCACACGCTCGGGGGTGTGGTAGTTGCTGAAGTGGGTGGTGAAGGCGTTGACGAACAGCACCTTCTCGCCGGTTTCCGGGTGCGTGCGCACCACCGGGTGTTCGGCATCCGGGTACATGGCCTTGAGCGCCAGGCGCTTTTCGATCGGCATTGCCGCGCCGAAGCTCGCTTCAATGCTGTGCCGGGCGCGCAGATCAGCGATCTTCACTTTCACGTCTTCAGGCAAATGTGCATAGGCTTCGACCATGTTCGCCCACATGGTGTCGCCGCCGACCGGTGGGCATTCCACGCACCGCAGCACGCACCCCATCGGTGGCGCCTCGCGCCAGGTGGCGTCGGTGTGCCAGGCGTTTTCGTAGCGGTCCATCGGCTGGTCCGGCTTCTTGTAGATTTGCACCAGGCCGGGGTGATCCGGGTCGCTGCCGGCCACCGGATGGTCCTCCAGTTCGCCGAAGCGCCGGGCAAACGCCACGTGCTCGGCGCGACTGATGTCCTGGTCGCGCAGGAACAACACGCGATGGGTGAGCAACTGCGCACGTAGCTCGGCAAACAAACCATCGTCATGGATGGCATCGGCCAGGTTGACGCCGATCAGTTCCGCGCCGATGTGGCAGGTCAATTGTTCGACTTTCACGGCAGGCTGCTCCCTTAAATGACGAAAATCGACGAGCCAGTGGTCTTGCGCGATTCCAGGTCACGATGGGCCTGCACGGCATCCTGCAAAGCATAGTGCTGGTTGATCTCGATCTTGATCCGGCCGCTGCCGACGTGATCGAACAACTCGCCGGCCAATGCGGCTTTTTCCGCAGGATCGGCGATGTAGTCGGCCAGTGCCGGGCGGGTCAGGAACAGCGAGCCTTTCATCGCCAGCATCACCGGGTCAAAGGCCGGGATCGGGCCGGAGGCCGTGCCTACGCAGACCATCAGGCCACGACGTTTGAGCGAATCCAGGGAACCGGCGAAGGTGTTCTTGCCGACGCTGTCGAACACCACGTTGACACCGACGCCGTCCGTCAACTCGCGAACGCGCTGGGCGACGTCTTCATGGCTGTAGTTGATGACATGGTCGCAACCGTGCGCCCGGGCGATTTCGCCCTTGACCTCGGTGGACACGGTGCCGATGACCGTCAGGCCCAGCAGCTTGGCCCATTGCGAAACGATCAGGCCGACGCCACCGGCGGCGGCATGCAGCAAAATGCTGTCCCCGGCCTTGAAATCGTAGAGGCGTCGCATCAGGTACGAGGACGTCAGGCCACGCATGGTCATGGCCGCGGCGGTTTCGAAACCGATGGTTTCCGGCAGCTTGATCAACGGCGCGGCCGGGATCAGGCGCTCGGTGCTGTAGGCGCCCAGCGTATTGAGAAACCCGGTGTAGGTAACGCGATCGCCCACTTGCACATTGGTCACGCCTTCCCCGACGGCCTGAACCACGCCAGCGGCTTCGACGCCCATGCCGTTGGCCAGCGGAATCGCGTAGGTGCCATTGCGAAAGTAGGTGTCGGCATAGTTCAGGCCGACTGCCACGTGACGCAGCCGAACCTGACCGGGCCCGGGATCGCCCACCTCGACGTCTTCATAGCGTAGGACTTCGGGACCACCGGTTTCGTAGAAGCGGACGGCTTTGGCCATGTTTTCTTATTCTCCAGTCTGCAATATGGGCGTGCTGCATCGAATTGCGCTGACTGGACTGTAGGTCCATGGCTACCTGATCGCTTGCCATCTGACGACAGCGACTTTTCATTTCATGACAGAGACCATCCGATCTCAAGCCGATACCACAGGCTCCGCCAACCCCAGAAACCGGCACAACTCTTCCTTCTTGGCCAACGCATCCCGCCGTCCCAGATCAATCAACTCGCTGCAATACCCCG
>NZ_SCOO01000054.1:0-24219 GCF_005502415.1 Pseudomonas sp. G(2018)
ACCATCGTGCTGTGCCGTGAGCTCGGCTTATCGGTTGTCGCCGAAGGCGTCGAAACAGCCAGCGAACTGGATTGGCTGAAGATCAATCACTGTGATCTGGTACAAGGGTTTGGCATCTGCCGCCCGATGCCGGTGCACGAGCTATATGGCTGGCTGGAAATTACCCACGCGGGGTCTCAGGAACGGTAGCTGGCAGGTCGGAGATACAGGTAGAGAGCGACAGCAAGACATTCTAGTGTTCTGTCTAAGAAAAAACGTTCTCTTTACGCTGTGATGCCATCGCCTCTCGTGCACGCTGGATCTTGCTCAATATCTCTTCCCCTTTTGCACTCCAGCCGTATCGGCTCGGCAGAGCATTTTGTAACGCTAAGAACGTAGTAACGGAGCTGGCTAGTTCACGTATCGAACTGAAGCTACCGTCACGCAAGAAAACGGTGATATCTCGGAAGAAGCGTTCACACAACCGGCAAAGCACAACGAACTTCCCGACACTATCCTCACCGGGACCAGGCTGAAAATCATCCCGCTGGATTGCGCTGAGCCCAATATCGCACAGGCGCTGATTGACCAGATCAGCCGGCTACTGCCGCGCATCAAGATCACCGAACTGCTGATGAACTTGGATGAATTGACGGGCTTCACCCGTCACTTCTCGCACCTGAAGGATGGCGCACAGGCGAAAGACCGGACGCTACTGCTAACGGCGATCCCGAGCGATGCCAGCAACCTCGGCCCGATCAAGGTGGCCGAGTCGAGTCCGAGCATAACCTACGCCAAGCTGTCCTGGTTGCAAGCCTGGCGCATCCGTGACGAAACCTACCCGACGGCCCAGGCCCTACAGCAGGAGAAAGCGCTCCGCGCTGCCGACCCGGGCTGACAGAACATCGCCTCGGCATGCGCGTACGATGCCGCTGCACAGTCCGCGTAGCAACGTCTCCAGCCCCCCGAGGATGGACGGTATGCGCAGTAACCTCCAGGTACAGCGCGTACGCCACCAGCGTCCCCATTTAGCGCGATGTTGGCATCTGTTGATCGCTGGGACCCTGGTCGTGTTGGCGACAGCGATGCGGCAGAGCAGGATGTGCGCCGTCTGCGTTAGGGCAATACCGATGCTGTGCACCTCATCGAGCCAGCGCAACGCCTTGACCCGTGCGGGCCCACTGACTATCACCGGGCCGGAGCGCTTTTATTCCAGCGGGGGAGCTATGGTGCCTTCGGCCACTACCAACGGATCGTGGAGGCGCTGCGGCCGTGGTGAGCCAGAGCTGCCGGCAACCTTCCGCACGGCCGTTCCCACCGTTGATAGCCTAGTCCTGATAGTAAGGGGCAAGTGCCGCCGATGGAATCACATGTTTAGAGCCCGCTTGCAAGCAAGAACATAAAGCAGAAATATCCTCTTGAAGGGCCATCGCCTCGTCCCAGATGCTGTCGATATCGCTGGTAGCTACGGTAAGAGGCAAGCCCTCCGTTACGGTCATGGCCATGGCATACAGACGCAAGAGGTTGTCCCGAATGCTGCCGACCCCTCCTATTTCGGCCAGGCAGGCATCCAGCCGGTCCACCACGTCAAGCAATTGAGAGGGCTCATAGCTCTCGCGCAGGGAATCTAGTGCCTGGGAATCAACTTCCCCATAGGGTGTCACTCGAAACGAAGCGGGCGGGATGTGCATCAGTTCGTCTCCTCAACAGTGCTAGTGGGTATCTGCTGCCCACGAACTGAACCCGCCGCCTGCTGGGAAATGGAGTCCTTGATCCAGGGTTCCGGCGGGCGCTTGAGTTTCAGGTTGAACTCACCAAAGCGTTTGACGTTGCTGGTCAGGTAGGGACTCAGGAAGGATACGTCCTCATCGGTAAACTGCCAGCCATCACGGGCGAGCTTCTGCAGGATGCGCATCATGTCGACGGTGTTTTGCAGAATCACCGAGGAGGCGACCATATCGTTGTAGCGCAGGCGCTTCTGCTGCTCATTCGGATCGTTCTCGGCGATGACATCGCCGCCGAAGGACCGCCACTTCGAGAAGCCGTTGTAGGACTCGATTTTGTTGGTGTTGGCGGTCACCTCCTGGCGCAACTCACGGCTGCCGATCCAGTTGATCAGGAAGATCGTGCGGATCACGCTGCCCAGTGCCTGCGCGGCGTGGTAGAGCTTGTTGCGCCGGCTGTAGGAGCCGAGTTTGCGTAGCAACATTGGCGAGGAAATCTTGCCGGCCTGGATGGACAGCGCCACCTGCATCAGGTCCTGCCAGTGGGTTTCGGTCAGGTGCCAGTCGGCGGTGTCGGTGAATAGGCGGTTGATGTGCTTGTATGAGACACCTCGATCCGGCCGGCACATCACCAGGTCGCGCCAGTTACGGATGCGCGGCATCAGGTTGATGCCCAACAGGTGGGTGAAGGCGAACACCGTGGCCGACTGGCCCTGGGTGTCGGAGTAGACTGTATCGACCTCAACACTATGATCCGCCTTCAGCAGCCCCTCAATGACATATATAGCTTCCCAGATGCCCGGCGGAATGAAGTGCTGGAATAACGCGATGTAGTTGTTGGCGACGTGCCGGTACGCCACGGCGCCCATTTTTCGATAGCGGAAATGGTAGCCGGCCAGCAGGTTGTCGTCGTAGAAGTCGAACTGGGCGCCATCCGCGGCCACCGCCTTGTCCTGCTTCTCCAGTGACAGGTGACGGCGGTTGGTGTACGACAGCATGTGCGGCGTGACATTGCGGGCTAGGTGGCGAGCTGCTTGGTTGGGGCCCAAGTGCAGCCCAGGGCGAAAATCGTCATCAGGTAGCGTCCGGCCGGTTCCTTGAGCTTCGGCTCATTGCCGGTCATGGGCCCGAAATGCCGGGTGAACTGAATCCAGTGCTCAATGTTGGCCATGATGTCGAGCACATGCCTGGCCGGCATGCGTTGGGTAATGGCGGTCTGCAGTGAAATGGCCGAGGGCGGGATATCGCGTGCCATCACCCGTCGCAGCACCGGCTCGCCGCCGTCGTTGATCGAGACATCACCGCGGCGGGACGGGAACTTGTCATCCAACTGCTGCGCGGTCTCTTCCAGTTGGGCCTTGAACGTGGCAACAAAGTCCTTGGCGCTACTCGGCAGACCAACCTTTTCGCAGTACGCCGGTAGACGAGCGAGACATTCCTCCCAGGGCAGTAGTTGCTTTCGGTAGTCCGCGAAAGACTCCGAGCCAATGACACACAGGTCACCTGATCGCAGCTCACTGGCCAGGTGAGAGAAGACACCGACCTCCAGGTAGCGCCGGTTGGTAGCAGGCCCCTCACTGGCCGAGCGACGCACGACCTTCGCCCAGCGATCGGACGCGAACGACAAGTCGACATGGTCATCAATCCACTCACGGGGCAGATTCTCGTTGTCCTGAACGAGCTCCAGAGCCTGGATCAGCGAGCGATCCTGCGTGGTGGGTTCCAGTTGGAGGATATGGCTGAGCCGGAACAGGAGCGAACGGTGGGATTTGAAGTGCTGCCAGATCAGCGGAAGGTCGTTGTTACCGCCGGTAGCCTGCACCTCGGCACAGGTTTCTCGCAGGCGATCATGATTGCCGTCGGGTGAGAGGTATTCCCGGATCAGACTGCCGGCCTCCTGATTGTCCGGCTCCTGAGCCAGAATCTCCAGTACGCCATCCAGCGTGGCCACGAACTGTTCAAGTTTCCTCCTGCCTGAGCTGGATCTGTTCCGGTTCTTCCTTGGCACGCTTGTATATGGTGGAAAGCCGCCGAACGAACATCTCTGCCAAGTGATCTCGGGTACGAACCTGCATGCGGTAGATCAGGGCCAGCACCAAGGTGTAGCGCTTCGGCAGGGAGCAACCTTTCAGCTCCGCGACGTCCTACGCTGCGGCCTGGGCGGCAAAATGACGGATCTTGGAATCCACGATGCCATCGAAGATGACGTCCAATTCGCCGAATGCTTCGAGCCAGGTCAGGTGGTCGATCAGCACCTCCAGATGCTTGCGGGACGGTTTCTTTGGCGTTTGCTTCAAGGCGTTGAAGTCGCTTTGGCGACGACCGAAATCGGTGTCAAGAAGCTCTCTTAGACGGTAGATCACATCAATCGGGGCTCTATCGACGACACAATTGAAAATTTTTTCCTGGAGAGCAACTTGCGCATCTTCAGCCGCCTCATTGAGCGTCGAATAGGTAGGCAGTTCGTAGCCTCGCTCAAGCAGCACGCCAATCAGGACATTGACGACGTCAACACGTTAATCAAGGACCACTACCGCTTCGTGGGCAGTTTCCTCTGCGATTTTTAGGGCATCGCTCCCATAAAACGGGGTGATCTGTAGATATTGACGGATAGCTGTCTGATGACGATACAGGGTTCGGAGGTTCGCATAGCGAGGAACTATGCGTACCCCGTATCAGTGCATCCTGTTCAGGATCGCTCGCAAAATGCTCTTGGGCCTTGATGTAGGCCTCGATTTGAGGCGTCCGCAGCTTACTGTTGCCTAAAATGTTAACGGCAGTGTCGGTAAAGTAATTCATGAAAAACTCTCTGGCGTTTTTCGAGCATCCACGCCAAAACCGCCGCTCGGACGAGCAGCATGCACTTGTGCAGATTGCGATAGAAAGAGAACTGTCGGCAGCAACGAAGCTGGGGCGGGCATCGAAATATCCTTATTTCTGAATCAGCTGGATCAACCAAGGTGGTCTAGAGGGCTGAACACGCTTTTTTATCATAATAGCCGAATGATATTGCTCAAGGTGCCTGAAATTTTCGAGCCTCTTCATGCTGACACTACGCCCGCCACACGCATGTCTGGTAACGCAGGTGCAGCGGCAAAGACACTAAGGAAAATCCCGCTCTCGGTGCGCCCGTCCAGGCTTCGCTCACGCTGGCCAGGTCGCCGAACTCAAACTAAATGGACTCATCCTCCGAAGCTTTCAGATGAAACAGCCCCTTGACCTTGGTCTGGAGCGTTTTCGCGATGGCCTGCTCTTCTTCAAGAGTTGTGCCCGCCTCAAGATGCATGGTTATTCTGCCATGTGTACTTGGGCTGCCTGGCACTTTGACCGGCTCACAAACAATGGAGACCGGTGCTTCGTCCAACGCGTGTTCGGTGGGTGCGAGCTCCCTGACGATGTATTGGTAAACGGCGGAGATTGGCTGCTATGTGATGGTGTCCCGTCAACCTGAGGATGGCGCAGAGTTTTCTCCTTAACGGAAGGCTGTCGGCTAAACAGCCGACGGACCACTGCCGGCAGTAGGTCCTCCGCCAACAAAACGGGACCAAATTCGGCGGCCGCCGCGCCGTGCAACCGGCCACCCGCAGCGGCGCTGGAAAAGGCGGTCACTGCTTGGACAAACAGGCCCAGAATAATTCCACCCAAGACGTCACCCGAGCCGGCGGTGGCCAGTGTTGAAGGCGCGTTGGCGTTGATCCGAGTGGTATTACTCCCAATGCATTTTGACTCGGATGCCGACGCCATTTTGACCCACCCCAGCAGTCTGAAAGCGAAACTCAACAACGAGTTCGGGGTTCGAAACTGTGTCAATCGGATTAGACCCGCCCGACGAACGGGCTTATTTATCACGTTGAGACGGTATCGCAATGGGGGCAGCTTCCTGACTCTTCAATTCTGATAAGTGCTCCACCTCCTGGTTCAGATTTTCGTCGTCGATCTCTCGCGGGCTTACGGGGGCGATCCGGTCGGCGAGCGCTAAGGCTAGGACCAGCACTATAAATCCAAGTATCACGGGGAATGACCCCCGCCAAAATATTATGCGTCGGCGGCGTTGGTGTGTGTTCATTTGTCACCACCGTACAGCTGGATAGCTGGTGTAAAGCGAGACTGCCTCGCTGAATGACCTTATGGGAAAAGTAGCTACTGCTCTTCGCGATAGCCAACCGCCTGGCGTTTCGTTTCCGACTTGCGCCTCAAAATACTCCCTCTACACTGACGTCAGCTGAAGGATCAGCCCCCTGTGTGTGAAAAAACAGCCCGCCCATGCGGGCTTTTCATTCATGGGTTATGACTCCCCCTTCAAACCCTTCCATTGTATGAGTACAGATCGAACATCTCTTGGTAGCTCGTGCTCGGTATCCTACCACTCGACCATCAAGGAATAGCTTCCGTTTCAGATTCATAAAGAAATGCAGTCCATGCCTCAAATGCCTGCTTTTGTCGTTTAACAGCTTCGCTCCAAGGGTCGCCAGTAACTCTCCCTGCTGATACCAGCATCATCTCTTGGTTTGTAGCAGCATCGAGCCCTACCAAAAGATGGTGAGACTTGAATCGAAAATCATCGATATTGATCATGAAGTAATCGCTCCAAGATAGGATAGACCCGACACTACGAGTCGCTATGTCCTACGTGTCAGTGTGGCACCAAGCTATTGACTTTGTGCGTTGAGAGGACAGTTGGTGACTCTAAAAGGGTAGCGGTAGGGGTTCAAGCAGGTAACTGCCATCCCTACCGCGACCTCTAAAAGGACTGACATTAACCGATTTTTAGCGGCGCCCATCACCTACGCCAGCCCGATCTAGTCGCGGGGTCATCCTTGATCAAATCAGCAGTGGTGCTGGGACGTTCCCGGAAAACTAACTGTAAACGCTAGTCGAAAGATTTAGCGGATCTGTTGCATCGATCGATTGAATATGCACTCCTAAGAAGCACAGAGCTCTGTGCTAGTTACGCTGGCTTGCTCCGATTTAATTGGTCAACGCTGCAACCTACACTGCGCCAATGAGTATCGGATCCAATACGACACGGCGTATTCAATCTGGGTAGCTGCTCGTAAAAATTTTACGCAAAATTTACGGGTTATTGAGGTTGAGCATTCGATACTGCGCGCCGCTAATTTGGCAGGTTACTTTTATGTCCCTCGCAGCAATGCAGCTTATCGGCTTCATCTTAGGCATTTTTCTGATCACGCTGGCTGTGAGCATGGTTATTCCCATGATCACGCTCGTGGCCTATGAGCGCAGCGACGACCTGTCAGCTTTTCTCTGGTCGAGTTTAATTACCTTCATCTGTGGCCTCCTGTTGATCCTACGGGGACGCCCAGATACTGCCCAGCTTCGTCCAAGGGATATGTACCTACTGGCAGTTGGGTAGTGGTGTGTTCCTTCGCTGCGTTGTCAATGGTGTTCATCAGTCACATCAGCTACACCGACGCTTTCTTTGAAACGATGTCTGGTATCACAACCACGGGATCAACTGTTCTGAGTGGTTTGGATACAGCTTCACCGGGATTACTGATCTGGCGCTCGATGCTTCACTGGCTGGGCGGGATCGGCTTCATTGGCATGGCTGTAGCGATCCTTCCACTGTTGCGAGTGGGTGGCATGCGTCTTTTCCAGACAGAGTCCTCAGACTGGTCGGAGAAAGTGACGCCACGTTCCCATGTGGCAGCCAAGTACATCCTCTTTCTCTATCTAGGGCTCACCGGTGCCGGAGCACTGGCACTCTGGGTCGCCGGGATGACGCCGTTTGAAGCGGTCAATCACGCAATGTCGTTGATCTCTACTGGGGGATTCTCAACATCGGACGCTTCACTTGGGCATTGGACACGGCCAGCGATTCACTGGGTAGCTGTGGCCATCATGATTCTGGGTAGCTTGCCCTTTACTTTGTACGTCACAACATTACGCGGTCATCGGCGTGCGGTACTGAAGGATCAGCAGGTACGCGGATTTCTTGGATTCTTGATTGTCACCTGGCTGGCTGTGGGTACATGGCTATACTTTCACAGCGACTACGGATGGTGGGATGCGTTTCGTATCGTGGCAGTCAATGTAACCTCGGTTGTCACGACCATCGGAGTCGCGGTTGGCGATTACACCTTATGGGGCAGCTTCGCTGTCTTGCTCTTTTTCTACCTGACCTTCGTCGGTGGATGCTCAGGCTCGACGGCTGGTGGCCTTAAAATCTTCCGCTTCCAAGTGGCTGCCACCCTACTCGTGAGTAGTTTGAAGCAACTGATCCATCCTCGAGCGGTGATCCAGAAGAAATACAATGGTCATCCCATTGACGAAGAGATCTTGCGCTCACTTTTGACCTTCTCATTTTTCTTCACCATCACCATTGCCATAATCGCCTTGGGGCTGGCGCTGATCGGGCTGGATTGGACGACGGCTTTGAGTGGCGCCGCTACTGCGGTTTGCAATGTCGGGCCGGGCCTGGGTACGATCATTGGGCCGGCCGGTAATTTCTCATCGTTACCTGACTCCGCGAAATGGTTACTGACCATTGGCATGCTACTGGGACGGCTGGAAATCCTTACTGTGTTGGTGCTCGTAACTCCAGTTTTTTGGAGATATTGACCGTTCTTACTATTGGGCTGTTTACACAGTGCTGACTGGCTAAGGCCACTTTCAAAAGGGTATGGATGACTAAGATTGAAATATCACTTAGCATTCGGAAAGTGCATTTCGCGCAATCTCACACCTTAAGGACGCTATCCATGTCTCGTTTGGCTGAATTTCGCAAGCTTGAACAACAACTCGCCGAACAGCTCGCAGAGCTCGAGTCAATGAAAAGCGATTCAGGCTTGAAGCAAGAAATGGAGTTTGAAAGCAAGCTCCGCGCACTGCTGGGTGAGTATGGCTTTAGTCTTCGGAACGTCATCAACCTGCTTGATCCTCAGGCAAGTCATCGGTCCCCAGTCACTGCCGCACCGAAAGTATTCCGTAAAGCGCGCAACGTGAAGATTTACAAGAACCCGAATACTGGTGAACTGATCGAAACCAAGGGCGGTAATCACCGGGAACTGAAAGAATGGAAAACAGAGTTCGGTGCAACCGTTGTTGAGTCGTGGCGTACTCAGTAAGATCGTTTTATACAAAGGGCCCTGCATGGGCCCTTTTTTTGGCCTAGGGAACCATGGCTCGGCGAGCCCTATGGGAGCTTCTGTCGCTATGCAGTCTAGAGAAGGTACCTATTTGGTAACTTGCCGCTCGTGTGACGTGAGCGCGACGGGACATCACATTCTCGGCTAGAAGTAGCTGGACTGGTCGTGGTTGAAGCAGACTGGACATGCAGCCGTCCACTGTTTTTCAGCTCTCAACTACAGTGATAAGTCCTTTTGGCTAGGACATATGGTTGTGAACCTATCAATCTCTCGGTCAAGGGGCATTTTTGATTTGAATTTTAGGTCTTTGACCTTTTGTATTTCACAAGGGTTATGAAGTGGGGTAGGTATGAGATTTTTTGACTGGCTGTTCAAAAATAAAACTGAATACCAGTCCCGCGTAGGTGCGCCCGCAGCCAAGGCTCAGACGATTGACCTGGGCAGGATTTTGATGACTGTCAATTCACTCAACTATCGCGGCCTCTACCATTTTTCCAAGTCGAAAAGCTGGGCTCTCTCATGGAGAGATTGGGACCCAATCTCTAGCAAGGGGGGGCAACGCGACAGTGGGCTTGGAGAGTACGTTTTAGTCGACGTTTCACGTGATATTGTATCCGCGCATGGAAAAATGCCTCGTCCCAACAACGGTTCTATTGCTGATAATGGCTCGTTCAGTCTGGAAGATTGGCATTTCGGAAGCGCACTTTCAGGAACCTTCAGAGTCTTCGATAGCAATGGCGTCCCTGTCGTAACCAAAGAGTTGACGGCCAATATTCTTGATAGCGGTATTTCAAGAAATGGCAAACTCGCGTTCTGCATAACGGCCAACAGCCCGACAGATCACGCCAATAAGCTCTTCCTGTTCGATCTGGGAACTGGCACAGAGCTGTTCTCCATCACGCCACGAACGGCTGGCACGGATAGCTATAGTTTCGATGAGGAAGGGACACTCCTGATTGTCGATGTTATGGGGGTGGGTAAATACAGGTACGACAAGAACGGTGTTTTTCTCGATGCCGATAAGCTAGATGGAGCGAACCTATGCTCATCACAGTACGACCGGATCATTCTCGCTGCTGACAGGATCCTGGGAGAGCCTGGCCTCTCGGAAGCAGGTGTTCGCACGGTTCTGAAAGCCATAACTCGTGCCAGGTCCATAGGCGCCGATGCCAACCCTTCGTGGAAGCCAATGGCATTGAAGGCTCAAGGTCTAGCGCACGAAATACTGGGCCAGCACCTTGAAGCTATTCAAGTATATGAAGAAGCTATCACCCTGAATCCAAAAATAGGGGTGAAGCGTAAACTAGATGCGCTTAAGAAAATGGTGGGTTAAACAGGTCTCACACTCCGATCAGACGCGATCACGCCTTGATGACTCGCTGTACTGGATCTTTCGGTTACAGCGTATGGGCAGTGTGGTGACTTATAAGTACTGAATTGATCTTGGATTCGTAGACACATGTGATTGATCGCTTTTGACAGATCGTCACTAAGGAGCATGCTAGTCAGTAGCAATGCAATTACGCAGTCACTCGTCAATCCCGTTCAATTCGCAATACTCCTCCCAGTCCATTTCTACCATTTCTACCATTTCTGCCACTTCTCGATGAAACTCTAGGGTCAGACTTTTGAGTTCTTCAGGAGACTCCGAAATCAGTGTAAGCGTTAGCTCCCACACCTCGATCCCCAAACGTGTTGCCTCTTGCTCAAACGCTGACTCGATGCACAATTTTCTTTCGTTCAGACTCAGCCTCTGGACCGCATCATTGAGTGATGAGTTGCCGTTGAGGAATTTCGCGAGCGCTAGCTCTGTTCGTATATCATCTGAGTTCATCAGCTTCTCCAGCACATCCTTCTGGGTATTTTTGCCTCGGTGTAACAGGGTATCGGCCATGGTTCGGCAATTTCGGTCTCGTCAAGACTGCCGAGGTTCATTTTAGTAAAAAACAGATGCATCTGTATCCCACCAACGCTTTCACCAACTGCCAGGCTCACCCTCCTGTAGCGCAATCAATGGCCGACTTCCGAGCTTCTTGACCGTAATCGTACAGATCCAGTCTTCCGATGATGGTGCCCACAGAAATTGGCGGGCTCCGGTTGGAGTAAATGACTTATCCGGTTAGTCTTGCACGCACCACAGTGACGAACTACAACTGGAACCACTCGGGTGATAAAACCGCTATTGCTGTTACGCCGTCGTTTTGCCTCGATCCGTTGGCGTACACGAGTGACACTCTGGGCAGCCGCAACGGTCGCAGGCCTTCTTGTGGTGATGTTCGCCCGACTGGCCGACCTAGCGCTGACGCAATTTGCCCAACAGACTGCTGAGCGGCCATGGTTGCCCTTTGTTTACACACCTCTGATTGGCATGCTGGTGGTGTGGATGACCACTCGTTTTTTTGTGGGCTCACAGGGCAGTGGGATCCCTCAAGTGATCGCCGCCACGCGCTTGGCTCACCAAGGGAAGCCCGTCGAAAAACTGGTATCGCTGCGAATCGCCTTCGCAAAGATAGGTCTTGGCACCCTGGCGCTGACCGGCGGATTTTCAGCTGGGCGCGAAGGCCCTTCAGTGCAAGTCGCCGCCTCGATCATGCATTTCTTTCACCGCTATTTACCTAATGCCCGAATCATCCGCAGCGAAGACCTCATTCTCGCTGGCGGCGCTGCGGGCATTGCCGCAGCGTTCAACACTCCGCTGGCCGGCGTTGCATTTGCGGTCGAAGAATTGGGCCGCAAGTTGGAAACCCGTACCAGTGGGGTCTTGCTCAGTACGATCATATTGTCAGGGATGGTCGCGATTGCTTTGCAGGGTAACTACAACTATTTCGGTCATTTTGATGTTCAAGACATTCACCTCGATATCATTGCCCCGGTGCTTGTCACCGGTATTGGCTGCGGGCTCCTAGGTGGGTTGTTCAGCCGGATGTTGCTGTGGCCCCAGCGACATCATCGATTTGTTGTCTGGCAATGGCGACGTATGCACCCTGTCTGGTTCGCTGGCGCTTGCGGATTGATTGTGGCCATTCTCGGTTGGCTCAGCGCAGGGATGTCATTTGGCAGCGGTTACGGCATCACCTCCCAGGTCATCGTGTCCGATGTCAGCCTGCCATGGCATGCGCCGATCACGCGTTTTCTGGCGACCGTAGTGACTTACTTTTCCGGGATCCCCGGTGGCATTTTTGCCCCATCTCTGGCGGTAGGCGCTGCTGTTGGGGCAAATGCCGCCGAACTTTTCGGTCTAGCTGCTCAGCCGGTCATTGCCTTGTGCATGGCCGGGTTCCTCGCTGCAGTCACACAGTCGCCCATCACGTCCGCAATCATCGTGATGGAGATGATCGACAGCCACGGGATGGTGATCAGTCTCATGGCTGTCGCGCTCATTGCCAAAGCGGTCAGTGCAAGGATGGGACCCGAGTTATATCAGCAGTTGGCTCGCGGTTTTTTGCAGGCCTCGGAAAGTAGTACAACTTCGCGAAAATCAGACTGATCTACCGCATCAGTTGTCGAGCCATTGCGCATAGCGTCAGTTTGTCCTCCTCCAATGTCAGTGCAAGGTTCGCGCGCTTGACTAGTAGATCTGCATGCCTGGTACAGGCACCGCCAAACATATCAGGGTGTATGTGCGAGAGACTGACAAGGGCCTTCATCAAACGGAGGTCCACTTCGAGCAAGCCCGCGCCGTCTCGAGCTATGGGCGCGAAAAAGTCATCGAATAGGTCATCTACCATCAGACTGCGCAGGTAAACCTGCTCGCAATCTTCATCGATTTTTGCCGTATGACTTTGTGGCACGCCCCAACAGGTTAGGCTTCTAACCCCACGGCCAATGACGTCAATTGCCGTTCCAGGGTCGTTGACTGCTGGCGATAGCGCGCGTGAAGCAATTTCGGACAGCACCGACAGCCCGAACCGTGGATCGTGCTCAAACGTTCGACGCACGCCGATGGTCAGGGCTGCCAGGATCTTTTCGCTGCTGGAGTGCAAAGCGTCTGCGTACTCCTTGTTCAAACTCACGGGTCGAGCGATCGGCATGCCCAGATGGACAAAGGTTCCCGGAAGGACGTCCAGGAAGATCTTTATTTCGCAGGCTTTGGCGATGGCGCCTAATGCGTGTACATCAATATGCTGGACATACCCGGTTTGATGACTTGAGATTATTTGCGCCGTGGGTGGAATCATCCACTAGGATGGGTAAGCAGCACCGCCCAAATGAGGCCATTGGATTCTGTTTTCTATGGCATTTATGGTTGCCTGTTCGACACGATCAATGGTTTCGCCCACCCGGCCGAGCTTGGACAGGTGATCGATCCAGCGTAAAAGCGTGTAAACAATCAGAATCACGACGGCAATGGTCACCGCAAATAGAAGAACCCTTCCTTGCGTGCCGTAAGCCCCGGTGCTCAAAGCGATAATACCTACCAGGCTGAACAGAAATGATCCGATGAAGGTGGCGAGTGCGTTTTGAGTCGTGGTGTCCTCCATCACCTGCGTAGTGGCACGAGGCGTTACGCCACTGCTGGCTGCACCGTAGGCGGTCACCATTGTGCTTAGCGAAAAAGTCGTCACTGCTAGCATGCTCGAAGCGATGATGCCCAAGATTTTGTCGACGGCATCGGCTCCGATGCGGGTGGGTAATGATTCGGGAATGTAGTCCTTGAAGGCAACGGCGAGTAACGCAGTTGCTATTCCCAGCAAAGAAAACAGACTCGCTCTGAACCACAGCCGTTTGGTCAATTGGTGTAGCACCCAGCGCCAGCGAGCGATCATTTTTAATATCCTTGATAGTGACGTGATCGGTCAGTAGTTTCGGATTTGCGTCAACAAAGGAGGAGAGGTAATTACCCTTGGTGGAGTATTCTTGGCAGACGAAGGTTCATTTCAGTAGTTTGGCTTGGTCATTTACATCCTGCTTGTTAGCTCCTTATCATCCGGCTGGGTGCGTTGCTGCATACGGCACAGCGCAGGTTAAAGCTCAAACGTTGGTCGGGCCGCCAGCGGAGAGTTAATGTGTCTGATAAAAACTCGGCGCCCTCCTCTATTCCCCGTCCTCAGGTTTTGACCACTCGCGCACTGGCCGCAATAGAACGGTTTTCACATATCGAAGCGGTTAGCGGCATCGTCTTGCTGCTCGCTGCTATGGTTGCGCTCATCTGGGCCAACAGCCCGCTTGCTGATTCTTATGATCACTTTTGGAACACCCAACTCACCTTAGGTTTAGGCGAGTTTACGGTCTCGTGTTCGCTGCATTTTTTGGTCAATGATGGGCTGATGGCTATTTTCTTTCTCGTGGTCGGAGCTGAGATACGCCAGGAAATCAATGACGGTGCGCTTGCGAATCTGAAGTTGGCGACGTTACCCCTTGGCGCGGCGTTAGGTGGCGTCATGATGCCGGCGATTATTTACATGGCGTTCAACCAGGGTACCGAAGCCAGTACAGGGTGGGCTGTGCCAACCGCCACCGACATTGCGTTTGCTGTCGGGGTTCTCGCACTGTTAGGAAAGTCGATTCCGGGTGGTATTCGCGTGCTGCTGCTGGCCCTCGCCATCATCGACGACATTGTCGCCATCTTGATCATTGCCGTTTTCTATACCGCGAGCTTGGATTACCTGGGGTTAGTGGTGGCGATGAGCGGATTGGCTCTGGTGTTGCTTTTTCAGAGAATGGGCATTGGCAAGGCCTATGCGTACATACTGCCTGGCGCCATTGTATGGTTTGGTCTCCTGAAAACCGGTGTTCATCCCACACTGGCGGGCGTAATTCTCGGCCTGATGACACCGGTAAACTCCAAGCCCGCAACGGAACGACCACTGGATACAATTGGGCGAAGTTTCCATGAGCTGATGGATCGTTTCTCCCATTCCTCCAACAGTCCGCAGGAGGTCGCCAAGCCGCTGAAGCAACTTCAGCAAGCACAGAGAGAAATATTGCCTCCGGTGCAGCGGGTTCAGGTAGGACTGCACCCATGGGTAGCGTTTGGTGTCATGCCGCTCTTCGCTTTGGCCAATGCGGGTGTCGGCCTTGAAGGCATCAATCTGGACGATGATGTCTCTCGGAATGTCTTCATGGGTGTGGTATCAGCGCTTGTGCTCGGCAAGCCGCTCGGAATCGTTCTTGCGAGCGTCGCCCTCGTCAAGCTCAACGTCTGCAAGCTGCCTGAAGGTGTGACATGGAGTGGTATCGGACTGGTGGGTTTGTTGGCCGGTATCGGATTTACGATGTCCATCTTTATCTCATCGTTGGCGTTTTCTGATCCTGCGTTACTTTCTTCGGCAAAACTCAGTGTTCTTGCGGCTTCAGCAGTGGCTGCAATCACCGGATTGATCTGGGGGAAAATGAAGTTCTGACGATAGGCTCTCGGATCAACGTCCGATGGTGTGAATTTCGACGGCGCCTTGGCTTAATAGCCAGGGCGCCGTGTCGATTTACAGTTCGCTCAAATTCCTACTCATTTCCCGGTAGAGTTTACCGGCTACTAATCTGGACGGTGATGCTCTTCCCGAATGCCGAGCTAATGGTCACCGTCGGATTGGACGATGGGCCGCTGCCAGTGGTAGTCACCGATACTCGCCAACGCGCCCCGGTGCCGGTCGGTGTGAGGATCGCGTTGCCGAGGTTGAGCGGGCCGGCAGTGGTGGTTGCGGTGACCGTCAGTGTGTTGCCGGTGCCGCGTGACGTGGTCCCCGCCAGGTCCCAGGTGTAGCGATTGTTGCAGCGCGCCGTCACGGTCGCACTGGTTACCACCAGGTCTTCGTTGACCGCCGCCCCTGTGACCGCCACGGAGACCGTTGCCGGTTCCGAGATCGCGTTCTTGGCGTCGCTCGCCTGATAGGTGAAGGTCGCGGTGAACGGCGCCGTTACAGAGGCCGGTGGCGTGTAGATCACGCGTACTCCGTCAGTGCTGGCTGTGCCCTGACCGGAGTCAGGCTGGGCCAGGCCCACCACTTTGAGCGGCACGTTGCCGTCCGGGTCGGTGTCGTTGGCCAGAACGTTGATGCTCACCGGTTGGCCATTGCTGCTGGTGGCACTGTCGGCGTTGGCAATCGGTTTCTTGTTCTGGCCTTTGTTGTCGTCATCGTCGTCATCATTACCGTTGCCATCGCCATTACGGAAGGTCGGCAGTGCGGCGGAGTTGACGTAGGTGACACCGTCCCAACCGGGTAGAGGCGTTGGCATCAACTGGAACTGCCCCGGATGCTCGATATCCCAACGCAACAGCAAGGAGGTGTAAGGCTGCACGATCATTTGCATAAACTTGCCCACCACTGGGTCGCCTTTGTCCCATTCCGGCCCTTTACTGCCCTGTTTGATCACCGCCTTGTACTTCTCGGACAGCACGTCCGCCAGGCTCAAGGCGTTCTTCTCCGGCCCCTTGCCGGTCTTGTGTTCCATCAGATTGACGAAATACAGCTTGTCGCCGGTCTTGATCCCGTTTTTCGCGAAGTTGACGATGATGTCGAAGCGTTCGGCGATGCCCTGGGTGGGCAGGATCGCGTTGTGGTTCTGCTTATCGCCATCACCGTCCAGGTCCATGCTGCCGTCGAACGGCACGGCGTGTTCCATGAGGTTGCCATCGTTGCCGATCATGTGAAATGGCACGCGGTTGTAGGAAACGCCGGACCCCGACGGCCCGGGAAACTCGCCACCGTTGCCTGCAATTTCACGCACGAGGGCAATCCTGAAGTAGCGCGACACCGAGCCGTTGAGAATGCGGAAACGGTAACTGCGCGCGCGTACTTTTAGACGTGGCTGGAACTGCCAGTTGACCAAGATCTGGTCGCCGAGAAAACCGTCGGAGTTGAACGGGTTGAACCACAATTGGCCGTTGGCGTCCCAGGCCTTGTCGGCGACCACCAGGTTGACGTCGTAGTCGCGGTTGCCCCACGGCAACGCCGAGCCGCTGGGCAGGCGCAGGTTGACGCCCTCTTCGATCGCTTCGTTACCGCGATCCAGGGCGCTGTAGTAGTTCATCATCACCGCGTTGCCCTTGTAGACGTTCTGCGCGGTGAAATCGAGCATGTGGTCGTGGAACCAGTGAGTGCTCATAGTTTCGCGCCAGTCGCCACGAATCTTGATCGTGCCGTTGTCGCAAGTCTTGAGGCCGGGGCTGGCGTCGTTGACGAATAGTTTCTCGCCCGGTGCGCAAGGGAACGCCGCGCGCGGGTCCTGGGCCGTAGTGTTGATGGTGTCATAGCCGGCCAGTTGCAGCGGCCAGCGATAGTCGTAGTACTGCCCCGGAAAGAAAAACGCATTGGTGTAGCCGTCGCTTTCGGCCGGGGAGTGGCCATTGTGTTCGTGGGTGCTGATGGTGTGCAGGCCGAAACCCATGTTGGCCGACGGATCGATCGGCAAGGCGTTGTAGTGCCGCATCAACACCGGCTGGCCATACCGCACCATCAGCAGTTTTGGCGGAAAGGTGCCGTCGAAGATCCACAGTGCATTGTGATTCTGAACCGGCATACTGGGATGGAATCGGGTGTCGATGCCTTTGGTCGTGCCCGTCGTGGTCGGGATGTCCGAGGTCTGGTAGTAGAGGCCGCCGGGGCCGAACTCACCGACGGCGTAGTTGTGCAGTTGCCAACGATCGCGCATGCCGCCGTTGAGCTTGGCGCCTGCTTGCACGGTTTTGAAGGCGACCTGTGGATAGAACTCGTTCCATCGTTGATGCGACCAGCCTTTTCCCAGTGGCCGGCCCTCGGCGGGCGAACCCACCGGATGGCGGTTGAGGAAGGTTTCGATTTGCGCCTTCCACGGGTTGCGGTCAAGCACATTGGAGAACTGAGACGGAAACGGGGACAGCCCGGGCTGGCGCATGAAGGCTTCCAATGCCGAACTCGAAGGGCCGCTGCGGGCGATATTGTCCGGGTCTTGCTGCGGCAATGGGCCGACGGTGGGTACTGGGTATGTCAGTGGTGGTGCAGGCAGGGTCGGATCGAGTTTTTCCGTACCGAACTCCTCGAAAAGCAGCAATTGCTGAGTGTAAGGCTGGGCGCCGAACAACGGGCTGGGCTTGCCGTTGGTATCTGACGATGGTCGAGAGTCTGAAGCTCGCCGTGCAGACCTTCCGCAAGGACGTGAAACAACTGTCATGCCGCGCGGGTTAGCGCGAAGGAGAATGCGATGAACGGTTGCACCAGTTCTGGGCTCACGACGACGGACGGTGTCTGCGTCCATGTCGTGTGGACTATGCGCTGCAAGGCCATTTATTCAAGTGAAAATGCAGGGTTGGCCATAGCCGTAATGAGGTCTGGCGCAAACTAACGGACCATTCCTAACGAGGTTGTTGTCCCGTCCTTGAGATTGCGAGTCGCTTCTCCGTCTGGTGTTAGCGGAAAACCCTTAAGTAACTATACTCGACCTGATACCTAACAGGGGATGTAGACCAAGATGGTTGCCTTGATATGTCCCTGTGAGTGTTTTTGGATAATCGCGGATTTCCAGCATGAACTTTTTTTGTACTTGGCGAACCGTTTTGCCTAGTCGCCCCCTCCTAGTAACTGAAGCTAGCGGATGCTGGCTCAATGTCGGCAGCCACCCGGCTGCTCCCTTATATCCGGAGAAATGAAATGTCGAATCGTATGTTGTCTGCCGCTGTAGCCACGGCTTTCGTCGCCGCTATTGGCGCCTTCGCCACCCCAGGTTTTGCTGCCGACATGAGCAAAGCTGACATGGAAAAGATGATGCAGGAGAACCAGGCCAAGAGCATGGCAATGATGAAGACTGGTAAGTACGAGAAGTGTTACGGAGTCGCCCAAAAGGGTCACAATGATTGCTTCGCCGGTGCCGGAACGAGCTGCGCAGGCACCAGCAACGTCGATTACCAGGGTAATGCCTGGAAGCTCGTCGCCAAGGGCACCTGCACGACGATCTCAACGCCTGCAGGCAACGGCAGCCTCACGGCCAAGACTTCCTGACACCGGCTTCCGAGTTGGTGGGTGGTGGCCATCTCGCCCCACCCATCTGCCCGCGCGAGAGAGGATCAAACATGAGTGTTCACCATTCTGCAGATGCCACCGGGCGAGGAATCCCAGCACGTGCGGGCGTCGGCCTCAAAGCCGATCACTATCGCGTCATCATTGAGACTCGGCCCAATATTGGCTTCTTTGAAGTCCATGCGGAAAACTACATGGGGGCCGGTGGTCCACCTCATCGCTATCTGACGGCGATCCGCGAACACTACCCGCTGTCGTTGCATGGGGTGGGGCTGTCGATCGGGGCGGACAGACCACTCGACCGGGAGCATCTGAAACGCCTCAAAGCGCTTATCGGACGGTACGACCCCGGCCTTTTTTCTGAACATCTCGCATGGTCCACGCATGGAACCAGCTACCTCGGCGATCTCCTGCCGGTGCCTTACACAAATGAAGCGCTGACCCGTGTTTGCGAACACATAGATGACGTGCAAACGTCGCTTGGTCGGCAAATGCTACTGGAGAATCCCTCGACCTATCTCGCCTTCGCTGAAAGCACCTGGTCGGAGGTCGATTTTATCGGTGAGGTGGTGCGCCGCACGGGCTGCGGTCTCCTCCTCGACGTCAACAATGTTCATGTCGCGGCGACCAATCAACAGTGGGACCCGCTCGCGTACATCGAGTCCTACCCCCTCGCTCACGTTCAGGAAATCCACCTTGCTGGTCATGCACAGGAGGTTGACGAGAAGGGGCGGCCCCTGCTGATCGATACCCACGACCGTAGTGTGGACGCGATCGTCTGGGGCCTGTACCGGCACGCAATTGATCGCCTGGCGCCGGTGCCAACGCTGATCGAATGGGATGCAAACGTGCCCGACTGGCCTCAGCTCCGCGCCGAGGCCGAGCGAGCCGAGACGATCATGTACGACGTTTATTTGCAGGAGGAGCACCATGCCATCGCTGTCTGCTAGGCTCGATGACTTCGGCTCGGCGCTGCTAGATCCCGCTCGTGCAGTGCCCGATGGTCTGGTTGGCCCCGACGGAAAGCCGAGCGCCAGACGCTTCTCCGTTTACAGGAACAATGTCGTCGTGGGGCTGAGCGAAGCGCTGCGGGCAAGTTTTCCCTGTGTTGCAAGGCTTGTGGGCGACGAGTTTTTTGCAGCGATGGCACGCATCTTTGTGGCCATAAAGCCTCCTACCTCGCCGATTCTGCTCCACTACGGGGCCGAGTTTCCGAGTTTTGTTGAGTCTTTCAATCCCGCTGCATCCGTGCCCTATCTCGCCGATGTCGCGCGCATCGAGCGCGCTGCGACCGAGGCCTACCACGCCCGCGACGAAATCCCCTTGGCTCCCGCCGCGCTGGCGGCCGTACCACACAACAAGTCGCCATCTTTGCGGCTCAGACTTCATCCCTCGCTTCGGATAATGCGCTCAGAGTTTCCGGCGTTCACGATCTGGCGAATGAATACTGCGGGTGGAACACCAGGGCCGGTTGACCTTTCGGAGAGTCAGGACACGCTGGTTCTGCGCTCCGATGCAGAGGTGGACGTTCGCAGCATGTCCCCTGGGAGTTATGAGTTCTTGGTCGCGCTCGAGAGTGGCCTGACGTTATCGCAAGCCATGGCGAATGCTTTCACCGCGGACGCCCATTTCGATCTGTCCGAAAACTTGCAGGAATTGATCCAGATGGGTGCCTTTGTCGGCTTCGATCTGAGCGGTGAGGAGGGTAATGATGAGTGATACGCGAAGGGTACCGCGATGGGATTGCGTTCCAAAGGTGGTTAATTCCGTGCTCCAGTGGCTGTCAAAGGCAGCATTCATTGTCGCACCACTCTTGCTTAGGGTTGCGCTGGCGCTACCTTTCTTCAAGTCCGGGCTGACCAAATGGGATGGTTTCCTGTCACTGTCCCCGACGGCGGGTTTCCTGTTCCAGGAAGAATTCAAGCTCCATGTCTTCGGACAGATTTATGACCTTCCCGCCCCGGACTCGCTCGCCTTCGCAAGCGGCACTGCTGAGATTGTTTTCCCCATCCTGTTAGTCCTCGGCCTTGCTACGCGATTCAGTGCCCTGGGGCTTCTCGGCATGACGGCAGTGATCCAACTCATTGTGCCGGACGGGTGGGCGAACTTCCATCTGCCGTGGGCGACCATGGCTGTTGCCCTGATCGCCATCGGACCAGGGCGTCTTTCACTCGATCATTTCCTCGGTGAATTTCTCGGCATCTCTCATCCATCCTCGAAGTAGAAAACCGATACTCCATGACGGAAGAAAATTAGACACCTCAGAAGCACAACAATGTTCCCCTTTACGGCTGGATCACCTCATGACCTCAACACAGCATGCCATTCAGGTATTGGTGAGCGAGAGGATCGCTGGCCCTAGTGAAGAGTTCACAGGCCGGACCACTGTCCAGCACACAGCCGCATCCGTCGCGCACCCAGCACACTGCGACGTGATCGGCTAGTCGTCGCGCCTGAGCCAGGTTGTGGGTCACCATCAGGAAGGTGTAACGACCTTTCAGGTCCTCAATAAGTCCTTCAACCGTCGCGCTGGCAATATGGTCCAGAGCACTGCACGGCTCGTCCAACAGCAGTACGCGCGGCTCCAATGCCAGAGCCCGGGCAAAGCACAGACGCTGCTGCTGTCCCCCAGACAACCCCAAGGCGGGCTTGTCCAGTCGGCCACGCACCTCGCTCCACAGCCCAGTGGACTGTAGTGCCTGTTCCATCCGCCTGTGCAATTCAACCTTTTCACGCACCCCGTGTTCGCGCAGGGCAAACAGAATGTTCTCGGCAATGCTCAGGGGGAACGGATTGGGCTGCTGGAACACCATACCGACCTGTCGGCGCAGCCGCTGGACATCCACCTTGCCACCCAGCACATCCTGACCGTCAATCAGCACACGGCCGCTGAGTCGGGCTCCAGGCACCAGGTCGCTCATGCGGTTGACAGCCGAAAGCAGGCTACTCTTGCCACAGCCACTGGGGCCGACCACGGCCATCAGCTCGCCGGGCGCCACCTCAAGGGAGGCGTTAAGCAGTGCACCATGCTCGCCATAGTGCACGCTGAGGTCCTGGATACTAAGTGCAGGAGGCTGACTCATGGGCTTATCTCGCGAAGGTTAAGGGCCGCCTGCCGATCCACCAGGCAGACAGTTGGATAATCAGACCGAACCCAAGCAGTACCAGGGCCGTGGCTGCCGAAGCTGGGCTGCCGCCCGAGACGTTCATGGCCAGATCGTAGATATGCACGGCTAGGGTGCGACCAGAGTCGAACAAACTTTCCGGCCAACGCATCACGTAGCCGGCGGTAAACAGCAGCACGGCAGTTTTCGCAAGGGCGCGACCGGCACTCAGCACAAGCGCAGCGGAAATTCCAGGCGCAGCGAAAGGCAACAGGATACGGTGTATGTAACCGACCCTTGAGATCGCCAGCGCTGCGGCTGCCTGACGGTAGCTGTGCGGACAATCGCGCAAGGCCTGCTCGCAGCCGCGGATAAATAATGGCAGCACCATAAAAGCAAGAGTGCTGCCACCGGCCAGTAATGAATAACCCCATCCGAGTTCAACCACGAACAAGCGGTGGCCGAACAGACCGAACACCACCGACGGTACAGCGCCAAGTCCATCCAACGCCCATTGCAGCGTCAGGTTGAGACGGCTGTCGGGACGCATTTGCTCCACCAGGAACAGGGCTGTGCCCAGACCCAGCGGCACCACCAGCCCCAGGCAGATGAACAGCACCCACGCGGTGGAGAAGATGATTGGTCCGATGCCGCCGCTGCGCCCGATTGCGCTGATACGTACCCCCGGTACGCTCACCACCCCCGCACAGTTGGCAGAGCAACATCAGCGCTTTCTTGCGGCCGCGACCGCCGACAATACCCGGCGTACCTACCGCTCAGCCATCCGCCACTTTCAGGTCTGGGGTGGCGCGCTGCCGTGCGATGAGGCGGTGGTGATTCGCTACCTGCTGTCCTTCGCGCAAAAGCTGAATTCGCGCACCGTGGCCCTACGCCTGATGGCGCTGTCGCTGTCGCAATGGCACTGTTATCAGGGGTTTCCTGACCTGGCAGCCAGCGCCACCGTACGCAAAACCTTGCGTGGCATTGAGCGGGTGCACGGGCGGCCGCAGCAAAAGGCCAAAGCCTTACTGTTGGAGGATCTCGAACTCATTGTGGCGTACTTGAATACGCTCGAAGGGCTATCAGCATTGCGTGACAGCGCATTGCTCCAGGTGGGCTACTCCGGGCATTCAGCTTGCCACTCACCGCTCTCGTCCTCAGTCTAATTCCACCGCAAGACACAAGCGGGAAGGTCTCCAGATCACGCTGCCGCGCTCCAAAACCGATCAAGAGGGCGAGGGGCTGAACAAGGCGATCCCCTACGGCGACGGCCTCTGCTGTCCAGCGAAGGCATTGCGGTGCTGGCTGGATGTCGCTCAGATCGAACAGGGACCGCTGTTCCGGCGTATCAGCCGCTGGGGCAGCGTCGGCGATGTGGCGCTGCACGAGAGGAGTGTCAACGCTATCCTGACAGCCCGTGCTCAAGAGGCGGGGGTGCTGTACGCACCCAAAATGAGCAGCCACAGCCTGCGCCGAGGGCTGGCCACCAGCGCCCACCGAGCTGGGGCGGATTTCCTCGAGATCAAACGCCAGGGTGGCTGGCGGCACGATGGCACCGTACACGCCTATATCGAGGAGGCTAGAGCCTTCGAAGAAAACGCCGCTGGCTCGTTATTACGACGTAAACCATCGACCTAGCCCCAAGTTCTGAATCCGAATTTCGAAAAAAACAGTTAAAAACATAATGTTACAGGTCTAATGTCCTAATTTTCCCTTATCTCGGCATGACCCCCTTATCGCCGACGGTGACAGGTACCGACCGGTGAAAATCTGCAGCTAGCCCAAAAAAGAAACCCGGTCCTAAGACCGGGTTTTTTGTCTACGTTACAAAGTTAAATGTATGAAGGGCAGCAGACCAACGCAGAATCCCAGGATCCCAAGTACCCCGCCCGTAATCCCTAAACGAATGGAGATACGAACGTTCAGGTCAGGGTGAAACCAAAACCACTTATAGATTTCCGCGGAGGATGCCCGCTTCAACTCCAGCTCGACTTGATCATTAAAGCGGACGCCCAGGACGTCGATCGCATCGTAATCGAGTGCTACAGCATTTTTAGTAATGGATATTCCACCAGGAGTGCCCATCACATACCTTAAGACGCTGGCACCATTTGCTCTGTTGCATATCACCACCGGCTCACGACGGAAAAATCTGCTTCGATCTTTTCGTTTCGAGTCGATGTTGCGGTTGTGTAGTCGAACAATGGAGTTTTGAAGCCCACTGTCCTCTGATGGCAGCCGAACCACGGTTAAGATTTTCATAATCACACCAGCCGGCCGGAAATACCTGTGAGGGCGTAGTGCGTGAAGATGCTTGTAGGGCGAAATGTGTGCGCAAACCACATCACTTGGCCCCCCTCCCCCTCAAAAACCC
>NZ_SCOO01000055.1:0-23888 GCF_005502415.1 Pseudomonas sp. G(2018)
TCGCCAAGACCGTCGACGGCCACACCACCCGCTTCTTCTGGCAGGGCGACCAACTCGTCGCCGAAAGCAGCCCAACCCACTACCGCAGCTACCTCTACGAACCCGGCAGCTTCCGCCCCCTGGCGCTGCTCGACGGCAAAGGCCCGAAAAAAGCCTGCCCGTTCTACTACCAACTCGACCACCTCGGCACCCCGCAGGAACTCACCGACTACGGCGGCGACATCGTCTGGTCGGCGAAATACACCGCCTACGGCAAGCTCAGCCAGCTGAACCACGGCGGCGGCGAACAACTCGAGCAACCGCTGCGCTTCCAGGGCCAGTACTTCGACACCGAAAGCGGCCTGCACTACAACCGCCACCGCTACTACCACCCCGACACGGGACGCTACCTGACACCGGACCCGGTGAAGCTGGCGGGTGGGTTGAATGCCTACCAGTACACGCGCAACCCGACGGGGTGGGTGGATCCGTTGGGGTTGAGTGGGAACTGCCCAGGTGGGAATGGGTGCAAGAAGTCAGGTGATGGCGAGAAGGATCCTGCGGATAAGGCGAGGGTTGATGAGGGAACTCCAGCACTTCCGTTTCCACAAGAAGTCGATTGGACACCACACGGATACAAACACATGCCATCGAAAAACATGAGCTGGAAGGAAACGATAAACTCAACCAAGTCAGGCCCAGCAAAGTATAAACACGGCATCAGCGTGGAGAGTCTGGAGCGCGAAGCTTATAAAAGCGGCAGTCCATCCACAAATGGAAAGCCTTGGAAAATTAAGGAATACGACACCGACATAGGCGCAAGCGAGGGAAAGCTCAGCCGCTGGATACGGATAGAACTAAGCGCCCGAACGATTCATGGGCATCCAATTTCAGAAAACGAATTTAGGAAACTAAAAAAGTGATCGACCTGACATTTATTACAGGGAAAATTTCTTACGACGAACTTTCCTCATTGAAAAATACTGATCTCTCTGATCAGGTCGATGCACTGAAAGAAGACATGCTGCAAGTAGAATACTCAGCATCCTTAATACTAGACGTCGGTTGGTATCCATCATTTAGCAAAGACGGTTGCTTTCAGATCAGAGCCATAAAAGACTATGAATGGAGTGCGCCGCTTTTCTTTTCTCAGGCCAGCACAATAGAAGTGCTCATCATAGAAATGACTGCAGCCCAAAAGGAAATCAGCAAAGTATCATTGATGCTCTGATATTTCACTACATATGGCGACGGACGAGATACAGTGGCAAGACTTGCTAATGACTAATAAATATGAGGCTTTAGTAACCGACATCGACGACATCGACGACATCGACGACATCGACGACATCGACGAGGTCGTCGAAGGCGCGATCGTTTTGCTTGTCGACAGTGTGACTGTCAAGTGTTTCGCAAGCTACTGCCCTTTAGATATTGTGGTGGGTGAACGGTACGAAGTTGAATTCGAAATGGTTCTGCCTGACGGCGATTGTGTGGCGGCCTCACAAGAGGCGGATGTAGGGGTTGAGATGATTGGTCTTGGTTTTTCATGCATTATTTCTGGGTTTTTGGATGGGGATATTTTCCGATCTTTCGTCGATTTCACAGATCAAGGCATTCACTACGAATACCCGCAGTTCAACCAGAAGTACGTAAAAGTTACTGTGGATAGGATTGATGTGTCCTTCTGACAAAGGGGCCAAGTTTCCTGGCAACGTCCTAGGAGATTTCCTTCAAGTTCTAGCGGTTTTCATGAACTGGTGCGAAGTGAGTTCACCCGATAGCCTTTGGTGGTCACTGAAAGTTCAGTGGTGGGGTGTAGGAACCCTTCAGTCATCGGAAACGCGTAGCGTCGACACCTGATTTGCGGCCGTCATTTCGCGTCCGTAAAATCTGCTGCGGCGGTTGTACGCGGGCACGTTTCGGCGTGGCCGGGTTCTCCGATGCTCGGTATTCCTACCCCGCGTATAGCTGCCACCCCAAGCCTGTAGCAAGCCCGCTCCCACAGGGTTTTGTGTTGTACGCAAGGATAGCGAACGACATAGAACCCTGTGGGAGCGTGGCTTGTCGGATCGCCGCACCGCCGCGATAGCGTCAGTGCAGTCACCGATGCCCCATCAGCATTTCAACTTCAGGTTCCGGCACCGCCAAACTATCAATCACATGCACGCTGTACCCCGGCATATTTTTCGCGTGGTGTTTGGCCTGTGATGCCATCTCCGCCAACTGGCTGGCGTCGATTGCCCCGCAGGCTTCGGGATGCAGGTGCACCACGCCGATGGAGAGGGACAGCAGCGGGAACTCCTGGCGCACGCCCTGGCGGTTGGGGGCGATGAAGCAGCCGGCTTCGAGGTGTTCGCTGCGGTAGAAGCGTCGGCATTGGCTCTGGAAGTCGTCCAATAGCTGGTTCAAACGTTTGCCCCAGTCTTCCGGGCTGAGCACCAGCAGGAAGTCGTCGCCGCCGATGTGGCCGACGAAGTCGCGGGACGGGTCGACGCGGTCGTTCAGGCATTGCGCCAGGCACAGTAGGACTTCGTCCCCACGGCCGTAGCCGTAGATGTCGTTGAAGGGCTTGAAGCTGTCAATGTCGACGTAGCAGATCACCGATTCCCGCTTCTGTTGCAGCAGCCGTGTGAGGCATTGCTGGATCGGCACGTTGCCCGGCAGCAAGGTCAGCGGGTTGGCGTAGCGGGCCTGCTGGATTTTCAGTTCGGTTATCAGTTTCAGTACATCGATCACCCGGCCCAGGCCCAGGTAGCTGCCGTTGAGGGTGATGATGAAGTCTTCTTCAATGCGTTGCCGGGCACGGCTGGTGATCAGGCGGCTGACCTGCTGCAGCGACTGGCTCATCTCGACCGCCAGGAAGTCATCGCTCATCAAGCGGCTGATGGGCTTGCGGGCGAACAGGTCGGTGGCAAACGGCTTGAGCAGCGCGTCCGAGAGCGAATGCCGATGGACGATGCCGCACGGCTGACCCTGATCGTCCAGCACCGCCAGCGAGTTCAGGTTGGCCTGACGGCGGAAGGCTTCGAGGACGTTGGCGGTCGGGGTGTTACGGCCCACCGCGGGCTGGTCGTTGAGCAGGGCGCTGAGGTCGCTGGCTTCGTCGTTCAGCGCCACGGTGGTGTTGTCCTGGCGCGGCATCAGGGTCCGGGCATCCCGTGGAGGATGTTCCTGTGGGCGGCAGAGCAGATAGCCCTGGACCAGATCGACGCCCATTTCGGTCAACACTGCCAGTTCTTCCGGCAACTCGATGCCTTCGGCGATCACCTGCGCCCTTGACGCCTTGGCGATTTGCAGGATCGAACCGACGAATTCGCGTTTGAGGGCATCCTGATGAATGCCGTCGATGAAATGTCGGTCGATCTTCACGTAGTCCGGACGCAGCTCCGACCACAGGCGCAGGCTCGAGTAGCCTGCACCCAAGTCATCGAGGGCGATGGAAAAACCCATTGCACGGTAGTGATGCAGGGCGGTTTGCAACAACTGGAAGTCGTCTATCGGCGTCTGTTCAGTGAGTTCGATGACCACCTGACTCGGTGGGATGCCGAAGTCCTGCAGCAGTTGCAGGGTGCGGCCCGGCTGGTGTGCGGCTTCGAGCAGGGATTCCGGGGACACGTTGAGGAACAGCTTGCCGGGCAGTTGCTGTTCATTGAAGCGTCGACATGCGCTCTGTCGGCAGGCGATTTCCAGTTCGCTCAGACGGCCGGCCTGGCGGGCGACGGCGAACAACGCGATGGGGGAGTGCAGCGGACTGTTGGACGGGCCGCGGCTGAGGGCTTCGTAGCCGAGAATCCGGCGTTCGGAGAGGCAAATGATCGGTTGGAACAGGCTGTGCAAACCGCCTTGAGTCAGGATTGAACTCAACGCACTCAGCTGTTCGGTTGTGGTCATGGCGATCTCTGGCGATAAAAAAAGGACTGGGCGGGCTCTTGGTAAAAGAGCCCGCCCAGTCCTTTATTTCACGACAGAATGATGACTGTTTGATGAAGCTCCGCGGAGCTTCAGCATTAAATTGCCATCATCTTGCTAGCCACCACTCAGTGCTTGGCCACCGCGGTGTTTAGCTTGAGGTAGTCCAGCAGAATGCGCCCGGTTTCGCTCAGGTAGGCGTCGTCTTCCGGCTTGGTCTTGTCCGGCTCGGCCGCGAGGGCGTCTTCGTCTTCTTTCTTCAGCTCTTTGAGTGGCTCTTCGCCCTTGGCCTTGCGACGGATGTTCTCCATGGCCAGTTGCTTGGTTTCAATGTCGGCGTGCTGCGCACGACGCTCGGCTTCATTGAGGCTGACGGTTTTTTCTGCCATCAGTTTCTGCGCCAGGGCCAGCTTGTCGCGAATGAACACGAACTCCGCGTCTTTGTTCGTACGCACGTCGTGCTCGGATTTGAGCTGGGTGATGTACGGTTTGAACGGGTCGGCAGCCGGCTTGATCGCCGCTTTGATGGTGTCCCACGGCATGGCTTCCGGCAGGGCGCTTTCGCCGATTTCCTTGGTGTCGATGATCGATGGGTAATCGATATCCGGCAGTACACCCTGATGCTGGGTACTCTGGCCGGAAACCCGGTAGAACTTGGCCAGGGTCAGTTTCAGTTCGCCATGATTCAGCGGCTGGATGGTTTGCACGGTGCCCTTGCCGAAGGTCTGGCCGCCGATGATCAGTGCGCGGTGGTAGTCCTGCATGGCACCGGCGAAAATCTCCGAAGCCGAGGCGGATAAGCGGTTGACCAGCAACGCCATCGGGCCTTTGTAGAACGCGCCCGGGTTTTCATCTTCCAGTACATCGACGCGGCCATCGGCGTTACGCACGAGTACGGTCGGCCCCTTGTCGATGAACAGGCTGGTCAGCTCGGTGGCTTCCTGCAAGGAACCGCCGCCGTTGTTGCGCAGGTCGATCACTACGCCGTCGACCTTTTCCTTCTGCAACTCGGTCAGCAGTTTCTTGACGTCGCGGGTAGTGCTCTTGTAGTCCGGATCGCCGGCACGGAATGCCTTGAAGTCCAGATAGAAGGCCGGGATCTCGATAACGCCGAGTTTGTAGTCCTTGCCATCCTGCTTGAGGTTGAGTACCGACTTCTTCACCGCCTGATCTTCAAGCTTCACCGCTTCGCGGGTGATCGGCACGATCTTGCTGGTCTGGTCGTTCGGTGCATTGCTGGCCGGGATCACTTCCAGGCGCACCACGGTGCCTTTCGGGCCGCGGATCAGCTTGACCACTTCGTCCAGGCGCCAGCCCACCACGTCGACCATCTCTTTGTTGCCCTGGGCAACGCCGATGATCTTGTCGGCCGGAGCAACCTGCTTGGTCTTGTCCGCCGGGCCTGCCGGCACCAGGCGTACGATTTTCACTTGATCGTTGTCGCTCTGCAACACGGCGCCGATGCCCTCCAGGGACAGGCTCATGTTGATGTCGAAGTTTTCCGCGTTATCCGGCGACAGGTAGTTGGTGTGCGGGTCGTAGGACATGGCGAAGGTGTTGATGTACGCCTGGAAGATGTCTTCCGCGCGGGTCTGGTCCAGACGCGCCAACTGGTTCTTGTAGCGCTTGGTCAGGGTTTCCTGGATCTGCTTGGAATCCTTGCCGGCAATCTTCTGCCGCAGCACCTCATCCTTGACGCGTTTGCGCCACAGGTCGTCGAGTTCCGCGGTGGATTTGAGCCAAGGAGCGTCCTTGCGATCGATCAGCAAGGTTTCCTTGGTGGTGAAGTCGATCTTGTCGACGCCTTTGTTCAGCTCGGCAAGGGCGAAGTCCAGACGCGCCTTGACGCGGTCCAGGTAGCGCTTGTAGATGGTGAACCCGGCGTTGAGGTCGCCGCTTTTCAGGAAGTCGTCGAACTGGGTCTTCCACTTGTCGAATTCGGCAATGTCGCTGGCCATGAAGTAGCTGCGCGACGGGTCGAGCAACTTGAGGTAGCTGTCGTAGATGATCAGCGAGCGCGCGTCATCGAGCGGCGGCTTGCTGTAGTGGTGGCGCTTGAGCAACTCCACGACGTTCAGACTGGCGATGACTTCGTCGCGATCGGGTTGAAGCTTGTCCCAGCTATTGGCTGCGAATGAACTGCCGGACAGCGGCAAAAGGCCGATACCGATGAAAAGAGCGAGGGCGGTGCTGGGGAACAAACGCTTCATGTTGATTCGACGCGGGGACAATTGATAACGCATATTAGGCCGTCTTTGAAGTCGCCGGTTCCACATGGGCCGGTCGCATAATGCAAAAAGCCCGGCGGTACAGCTTCGGGCTCAGTCCAGACTCACTATGGAGGCACTGTGAAAGCATTGCAAGGCGTTGACGGTCAAGTGGAGTGGGTTGAAGAGCCTCGTCCGGCGTGTGATGTAGGACAAGTTCGCATTCGAGTGGCGGCTGCGGGACTCAATCGCGCCGATTTGTTGCAGAAGGCCGGTCTTTATCCGCCACCGCCGGGGGCCAGCCAGGTGCTTGGTCTAGAGTGTTCGGGGGTGATCAGCGAGGTCGGCCCGGGTTCGTCCTGGCAAGTGGGGGATCGTGTTTGCGCCTTGCTGGCCGGGGGCGGGATGGCCGAAGAGGTGGTTGTCGACGGACGGCATGTGTTACCGGTTCCCGACGAAATGTCGTTGGCCGAAGCCGCTGCGTTGCCGGAAGTGTATGCGACCGTCTGGTTGAATTTGTTTCAATTGGCAGCGCTCAAACCGGGCGAAAAAGTTCTGCTGCATGCCGGAGCAAGTGGAATCGGTTCAGCGGCCATTCAGCTGTGCAAGGCCTTTGGTAATCCGTGTTGGGTCAGTGTCGGCTCCGCCGAGCGCCTGGCCTACTGCGAAGCGCTCGGTGCCCAAGGTGGCGTGGTGCGCACCGGCGATCTGGATAGCCTGAGCGACCTCGGGCCGTTCGATGTCATCCTTGATCCGGTGGGTGGCAACTACGCTGCACTGAACCTGAAATTGCTGGCCGGTGACGGTCGTTGGGTACTGATCGGCCTGATGGGCGGCCGCGAGGCCAAACTGGATCTGGCACAGGTGCTGGCCAAGCGGGTGCAGTTGCTGGGGTCGACCCTGCGCAGCCGCGACGATCAGTTCAAGGCGGATCTGTTCAGCGATCTACGCCTGCATGTCTGGCCGCTGTTTGCCGAAAAACGCCTGAGCCCGCAACTGTCCAGGGCCTTCCCGATCAAGGATGCCGAAGCGGCGTTTGCGGAGTTGGCGAGTAATAAGGTGGCGGGCAAGCTGGTGCTTGTGATCGACGAAAGCCTGACCTGACACAAAAAGCCTGTGGGAGCGAGCAGGCTCGCTTCCACAGGGGATCTCGGTTATTTCCAGAGGTGGATCGGCCAACCGGCTTTTTCGGCCTGCTCGCGCAACACCGGGTCCGGGTTGACCACGTGCGGGAAATCCACCTTCAGCAACAACGGCAGATCATTGCGTGAGTCGGAATAGAAGCTCGCGCCTTCGAGGT
Source organism: Pseudomonas sp. G(2018) (assembly GCF_005502415.1). NCBI lineage: Bacteria > Pseudomonadati > Pseudomonadota > Gammaproteobacteria > Pseudomonadales > Pseudomonadaceae > Pseudomonas > Pseudomonas sp. G(2018). Next base: position 7,399 of record NZ_SCOO01000055.1, read on the forward strand.
TTTCCTCTTCGGCATCCAGCCATTCCAGCAACCGGGTGATCTTGCCTTCGCGGTAGGTCAGGGTGCCAACGGTGTTGCCGCTGTATACGCCGTGAGCCACTTCCAGTTCGATGCCGAGAATCTCGTCGATGCCCAGGCGCTCGGCAATGGGCTTGACCAGATGTACACCCGAGGCCGAGATCACCAGGATGCGGTCGCCCGCCTTGCGGTGGGCGGCGATGGCCTTGGTGGCGTCGCTGAAGATGATCGGTTCGATGAAGTCTTCCACCCAAGGCCCGACCAGATGCTCGACTTCTGCCGGGCTGCGGCCGATCAAGGGTTCCAGGCTGAAGGCCATGTAGTCCTCCATCGCCAGGTGGCCCCGGCCATAGGCATCCATCAGCTCCTTGTCACGATGCAGGAAGGATTCGCCGTCGACCCAGCCGAGGCGGACCATTTGTTCGCTCCACAGTGAGGCGCAATCGCCGTGGATCAGGGTTTCGTCCAGATCAAAAATTGCCAGGGCCATCGGGTTCTCTCTGAGAACAGCTGCAAGCTTCAAGCTTCAAGCTGCAAGAAGTGAATTTAGGTGGTCAGCAGTCTACAACTTGAAGCTTGCAGCTTGCAGCTTGCAACTGTTTTCAAGCTACCTCACACAGGGCCGTCGGATCGATGGAAAGTGCCAGGCGCTGACCATCGGGATGCAGGTCAGAAGCCGAGCGGTTGAGCACGTCCACCACCAACTCCACCCCCCGGGCTTCGATCCGGTAGCGGATCACGTTGCCCAGCAGGCTGTGGCTGCGTACTTGCGCGTCCAGTTCACCGTTCAGGCTCAATTCGATGGCCTCAGGGCGAATCGCAATACGATGATTGACCGGCCGCTGCAGCAGTTTCGTCGCGCTCTCGGCGTCCAGCAGGTTGTAGTTGCCGATGAACCCGGCGGCGAACACATCCACCGGCGCGGTGTACAGGGTTTCGGCGTCGCCGCTTTGTACGATTTTTCCCTGATTCATCAGGAAAATCCGGTCAGACATGGTCAGGGCTTCTTCCTGGTCGTGTGTGACGAAAATCGTGGTCAAGCCCAGTTCACGCTGGATCTGACGGATCTGCTCACGCAAATGTTTGCGAATCCGCGCATCGAGGGCCGACAGCGGTTCGTCCAGCAGCAACAGGCGTGGGCGGGTGACCAGGGAGCGGGCGAGGGCGACACGCTGGCATTGGCCACCGGACAACTGATGCGGATAGCGGGCGGCAAAATCTTGCAGCTCCACCAGTCTCAGCACTTCGGCGACGCGGTTCTGACTGTCGTCGGCGTTGACCTTCTGCATGCGCAAACCGAAGGCGACGTTCTGCTCGACGGTCATGTTGGGGAACAGCGCATAACTCTGGAACACCATGCCGATCCCGCGTTTCTGCGGGCTCAACGGCACGATGTCGACACCATCGAGCAGAATCTTGCCGCCATTCACCGAGGTCAGGCCGGCGATGCAGCGTAGTAGCGTGGATTTTCCGCAACCGGACGGGCCGAGCAGGGTGACGAATTCACCTTTGTGGATTTCGCAGTTGATGTCGCTGAACACCGTGGTGCCTGCGTAGTTTTTCTGTAGGTGTTGGACGCTGACATAGCTCATTCGCTTTTGTCCTTGTTCAAGATATTGGCCGCCCAGGTCAGAACCAGCACAAAGAAAAAGTAGGAAATCACCAGCGCACTGGTGAAGTGGCCGCTGCGGTTGCGCATGTTGTTGAGGTAGACCTGCAGGGTTTCGTAACGGGTACCAACGAGGATGTTGGCGAACACGAACTCACCGAACAGGAACGAGAACGACAACAGCAACGCCACCATCAGGCCCTTGCGCAGGTTCGGCAGCACCACCAGGATCGCCGCCTGGAAGGTGCTGGCACCGAGCAGTTGGGCGGCGTCCATCAGGTCGCGCAGGTTGATCGCTTGCAGGTTGTTGGTGATTGCCCGGTACATGAATGGCAGCGCCACGGTGAAGTAGCAACCGATCAGGATCCACGGCGTGCCGACCATGGCGAACGGCCCGGAACCGTAGAGCTGCAACAACCCCACCGACGACACCACTGGTGGCACGGCGAAGGGCAGCAGGATCAGGATGTTCATCAATGCATCGAGTTTCGGAAAGTGGTAATGCACCACGAACAGCAGCGGCAAAATCAGCACCACCGAGAGAATCAACGCACCGATGCAGACCAGCAGCGATTGGCCGAAAGCACTCAGGAAACGCGGATCGCTCCACAGCTGCACGTACCATTTGATGCTGAAACCGCTGGGCAGAATGGTGGCCGACCAACTGCTGGAAATCGAGTAGATAAAGGTCCCGAGCAGCGGCAGCAACAGAATGATAAACAGCAGGTAGACCACTACCCGGTGGTAGATGCCGACGGGCCCCAATTCAGCGCGAGACATGGTAGCTCCTCTTCAACAGCAGCTGATGCACGACGGTCACCAGGGTCATCAACGCCACCAGCACCACGGCCAGGGCACTGGCCAGGTTCGGGTCCAGGGAAATATCGCCCGAGACCATCGCCGCGATGCGGATGGGCATCACGTTGAAGTTGCCGGTGGTCAGGGCGTACACCGTGGCGTAAGCGCCGAGGGCGTTGGCCAGCAGGATCACGAAGGTGCCGAGCAGTGCCGGGGTCAGCACCGGCAGGCCGATGTGGCGCCAGAACTGCCAGCCGTTCGCGCCGAGCAGCGCGGCGGACTCGCGCCAGTCTTCGCGCAAGGCGTCGAAGGCCGGGTAGAGCAGCAGCACGCCAAGGGGAATCTGGAAGTAGGTGTAGAGAATGATCACCCCGGTTTTCGAATACAGGTTGAAGTCCTGAATGATTCCGGCCTGTTTGAGCAGGATGGTGAAGCTGCCGTTGAAACCCAGCAGGATGATGAACGCAAAGGCCAGCGGTACGCCGGCGAAGTTGCTGGTCATGTTGGCGAAGGCGTTGACAAAGTTGCGCAGCTTCGAGTCGACCCGGCGCAGGGAATAGGCGCCGAGTACCGCGATGATGATGCCGAACACGCTGGACCAGAAACTGATCTCGAGGCTGTACTGGATCGCCTGACGGTAAAACTTCGAATCGAAGATCCTGGTGAAGTTGGCCAGGCCCCAACCGAATTCTTCCGATTCCAGGCTATTGATCATCACCCACACCAGGGGGGCGATTTCGAACACGATAAAGAACAGGGCGAAGGGCACCAGGCACAAGGCTGCCAGCCATTTGCCGCGCATCATGGAGGTCACTTGAGCAGCTCCTGGCACACAGGTTTGTCGTGGGGCACGCCCAGCAGTTCGCACACGGTGCCGCAGATCTCGGTCTGTCTTGGCGTGGCGTCGGCGTTGAAACTGAACGCATCGCCGAGTACGAACAGCGGCACTTCGCGTTCTTCGGGCAGTAGGCCGTTATGGGAGCGGTCGTTGTTCATGCCGTGGTCGGCGGTCACCAGCACCTGGTAACCGGCGTCGAGCCAGCCTTGCAGGTAGTCGGCGAGAATGATGTCTGCCGAGCGCGCGCTGTTGCGATATTGCGGGGTGTCGAGGCCGTGCTTGTGCCCGGCGTCGTCGATGTTCATCGGGTGTATAAGCAGGAAATTCGGCGCATGGCGCAGGCGCAGGTTTTCGGCGTCGGCGAACAGGTGCGAGTCGGGATAGTGATCGCTCCAGTAGAAATGCCCGTGCTGGATCGGTAGAGCAGGGTCGTTGGTGTGACGATCCCGGGTCGCCACGAACGGCGAGCGGTTATACAACTCACTGACCCAGTGATAAGCCGCCGCTGCGGTTTTCAGGCCGGCGTCGGTGGCGTAGTGATAGATGCTGCGCTGGTTGGACAGGCGCGAGACGTTGTTGTGAACGATGCCGCTCTCGATCGGCGTGACTCCGGTCAGGATGCATTCGTAAAGCGGTCGGGACAGGGCTGGCAATTCGCACTCCAGTTTGTAGAGCGCTGCGCGTCCTGCGCCGACGTAAGCCTGCAGGTGCCCCATGGCGTGGCGCGCGACTTCGTAATTGAGGCCGTCGAGCACGACAAGGATGACGTTGTGCTTCATAGGGGCAAAAACTCCGCAAAACAGGAATGTGAAATTCACTCGGTCCACTGTGGGAGCGGGCTTGCTCGCGAAAGCGGTTGATCATTCAACAGAGATGTCGACTGACACGCCGCCTTCGCGAGCAAGCCCGCTCCCACATTGGGTCCCCGGTGTTTGTGCTACCGCGTCATTTCATTTCTACGATGACTTCTTCGTTCCACTTCTGCGGCAGGGCTTTGGAGGTCTTCTCCCATGCATCCGCGTCCTTGATCGGCGTGACCTTTTTGTACTGCTCGTTCGGCAGCAGCTTGGCCTGGACATCGGCGGGCAGGGTCAGGTGTTCGGCGCGGATTGGACGGGCGTTACCCTTGGCCAGGTTGATCTGGCCGGCGTCGCTGAAAATGTACTCACGGGTCAGCTTGGCGGCGTTCGGGTTCTTGGCGTACTTGTTGATGATGGTGGTGTAGCCGGAAATCACCGAGCCGTCGGAAGGAATCAGTACGGTGTAGTCATCCGGATTGGCCATCTTGGCTTTGTAGCTCAGGCCGTTGAAGTCCCAGACCACGCCGACTTCGATCTCGCCTTTCTCCATAGTGGCGATGGTCGGGTTGGCCATCGACAAGCGACCTTGCTTGGCGATGTCGGCGAACAGATCCAGCGCAGGCTTGAGGTTCTTCTCGTCGCCACCGTTGGCCAGCGCGGCAGCCAGCACGCCGTTCGCGGCTTGTGCGGCGGTACTCACGTCACCGATGGATACTTTGTATTTGCCACCCTTCAGATCAGCCCATTTGGTCGGTGCTTCGGAACCGTGCAGCAGCTTCTTGTTGACGATGAACGCAATAGTGCCGGTATAGGCCAAGGCCCAGTGACCGTCCTTGTCTTTGGCCCAGGTCGGGACCTGGTCCCAGGTTGATGGCTTGTAAGGCTGGGTAACGCCCTGCTTGACCGCGATCGGGCCGAAGGCTGCTCCCACGTCACCGATGTCGGCGCTGGCGTTGTCTTTTTCAGCGGCGAACTTGGCGATTTCCTGTGCAGAACTCATGTCGGTGTCGATGTGTTTCAGGCCGTACTTCTTGGCCAGGTCTTCCCAGGTGCCTTTCCAGTTGGCCCAGTCATCGGGCATGCCGACACTGTTGACCGCGCCTTCCGCTTTCGCAGCGGCTTCGAGGGTTTTCAGATCATCAGCTGCCATGGCAGCGGTGCACATGGCAATGGTCGAACCTAACAGTGTTGCCAGGAAAAGCTTTTTCATTCCGAAGCTCCTATGGGTGTTTCAACGCTGTGATTGCGGTTGTGTTGGTCTAGGTCAGCAATACCTGAGCCAATCTAAGGACGTTCGATGACACTTTGATGTCGTTCGTCGCCCGGTCGGGCTTTTTTCGGCCCGACATTGGCGGGTGTCCGGTAAGCGTAGACCATCGACAAAAGCCCGTTGCGCAAGGGACTTGGCCGATGTATTGCAGGTTTTTGAAGGGCCGGTGCCGACGACCGTTCGGTCGCTTGTCATCTCTCAGTCATCTGCACTGCCTACGCTTGCAGGATGTTTAAAGAGCCGATTTGCTGTGTGGTTCTGCCCCGAAACAGTGCTGGTCTAGTCCAGATAGGTAACGTTGATGCGCGATGAGGCAACAAAAGCGGTGACTGCCATTGGCCAGGTGCTCCAGGAGCAACTCGATCACGGGCTGCTCGCACCGGGAAGCAAATTGCCGGCCGAGCGCAAGCTCAGTGAGTTGTTCGGGACCACACGGATCACTGTGCGCGAGGCATTGTTGCAGCTGGAAGCCCAAGGGCAGATTTATCGCGAAGAGCGGCGTGGCTGGTTCGTTTCCCCGCCGCGCCTGGCCTATAACCTGATGCAGCGCAGTCACTTTCACGCGATGGTCAGCGCCCAGGGGCGAGTGCCCTCTACCGAAGTCATTTCAGCGCGATTGCAGCCGGCGTCAGCGGCGGTCTGTGCCTGGTTGCAGTTGCCGGCACTGTCGAGCGTGATTCAGATCTGCCGTTCGCGGCGCATCGATGGGCGACTGGTGCTGTATGTGGAGCACTATCTGAATCCGCAGTATTTCCCGGGGATTCTGGATTTCGATTTGAATCAGTCGATCACCGAGCTGTATGCACGGCACTACGATTTGCATTACGGGCGAGTGCGTTTCGAGATTGTACCGACGGCATTGTCGGTGGATGCGGCGGCGGCTTTACGGGTGTCGGTGGGGAGTCCGGGGTTGCGCATTGCGCGGGTCAATTACGATCAGCATGAGCGGCTGATCGACTGTGACCTGGAGTTTTGGCGCCATGATGCGATTCATGTCGGGGTGGATGTGGTTTGACAGTCAGCCCTGTTTTTCCTGCCCGCCGCTGGCGGTGATGACTTGCACACTCATCCGCGGCGTCGCCAGATCCATCCCCGCTTCATCCAGATGCCGTTTCAACGACAGGTTGAACGCCCGGGACACTTCCCACTGCTTGATCGGCGCGGTCTTGAAGCGGGCGCGCAGGATCGCGTTGCCGGATTCGAAACTCTCCACCCCCTGGATTTCCAGCGGCGACCAGATATTGCGTCGCTGCAGCGGGTCGGTGCGCATTTTCTGGCCGACTTCACGCATCAGTTTGATCGCATTGTCGATGTCCATGCTGGCAGGTACGGCGACGCGGAAGATCGCGTAGCCGAATTCCCGGGAGTAGTTCTTGATGCTTTTGATTTCGCTGAACGGAATGGTGTGGACGATGCCGTCGATGTCCCGCAGGCGCACGGTGCGAATGGTCAGGCCTTCGACGGTGCCCAGGTGCCCGCCGACGTCCACGTAGTCGTCGATGGCCAGGGAGTCCTCGATGATGATGAACAGGCCGGTGATCAAGTCGGCCACCAGCGATTGCGCGCCGAAACCGATGGCCAGGCCGATCACGCCGGCACCGGCCAGCAGCGGTGTGACGTTCATGCCCATGTTCGCCAAGGCGACGATCATCGCGATGATGAAAATCGCCACGAACAACACGTTGCGGATCAGCGGCATCATCGTCTGTGCCCGGGCGTTGGCCAGCCCCTTGCGCGAACGGGTGAGGGCGTGGTGCACGGCGGTGTCACTGAGGATCCAGATCAGCCAGGCAAAAATCAGCGTGCCGCCGAGGCTGAACAGTTTGACGCTGACTTCATGCCCTTCGCCTTCGGTGAAGCGGATCAGCGACATGCCCCAGACCCGCAGCCCGAGTTCGATGAACACCAGCCAGACCAGCAGATGGGCGAGGGTGTAGAAGAAGCTTTTCAGGCGCTCGGAATACAGCGCGTGGCGTTTCACGCCGCGTTGCGGTTTGAGGGCATGGCGGCGCACCAGGCCGTTGATGACCATGCACAACACCAGCAGCACCGTGCAGATCAGCGATTGACGCAATGCGGTGCTGGTATCTCCGGCTGAAACAAAGGTGGCGAACAGCGAAATACCCACCAACACCAGCGCCGGCACGAACCAGAAGGTGCCGAGAATCTCGATGGTGTCGCTGAGAGCGCGGCGGGTCAGGCGCCGGGACAGTGGCTGGTTACGGATCAAATGGGCAATCGGACGGCGAAAACGCAGGATGAACAACCCCGTGGACAGCGCCGCCAGGACATTGGCCACCGTCGCGGCGGAATGCGCCAGATGCACGCCCAGGCTATCGATCAGACGCGGGTCGCTCAGGGCTTCACCGAAAGCCGCGAAGCTGCCGACCAGCCACAGCGGCCGAAAGGCCTGGTGGCGCAGGATGTACAAGGCACGGTGGCGATGCGGACCGTCGAGCAGGGAAAAGGCGATCACGCAGACCGCCGAAAAGCAGGTGCCGACCACCAACGCGTAGGCCAGCACCATCGCCAGGCTCTTGCCCAATGAAGAAGGCAGGGCATAGCTCATGTACACCGTGATGACCAGCGCGATCAGCCACGGGCCGAGCTTGCGCAGGGCGAAACGCAGCATGTCCACGGCCCTTGGGTGTTGCGGCAGTTCTTCGGTCAGGCCGAACCGCATGCGCACCCGATGGCTGACCCAGATCAGTGCCGCCGCGAGCAGGCTCCAAACCATCAGAATCATGGCGAAGGCGAAGATGATGGGGAGCCATTCGTTGGCTGGCAGCACCAGCGCGGTCAGTTCGTCCTGGGCGAGTTTGAATTCGTTGGACCAGCGCGTGATCGGACTGTCGGCACCGGTAAATTGTTTCTCGAAGCTGGCCAGTGTCCCGCCGATCAGGCCCAACACGCCTTCCTCGGTGGTCGGCTGGGCCTTTTTCGTGGCGTCGCGAAGCTTCTTCAAATCCGCCAGTAGCTGGGTGCGCTGCTGATCGTTTTCCAGGGACTTGATGACTTCATCGAGGGATTGCCCGAGGGGCTCCTGCGCTTCCGGCTGGGTTTTCGCCGAACTGTTGAGCAGGCTCGGCAAGCCGACTGCCTGGGCCGGCGCCATCGGCAGCAACGTCATCAGGCAGACAAGGAAAAAGCACGGCAGGGCAAAAAGACGAGCGAACACTGGGCGGTCAACCTCGGAGTGAGCGGGTCGACCGAGTGTACGAGCCCGTCAAAATCAATGCGAGTCGGGGGAGGATTTATTCGTTGAGCTTGGCGAGGATCTTGATCACCACGGTGGCGAGGATCGTCAGCATGCCGATCCACATGGCGAATACGCCGGCGTTCTTGTCGCGAAAGTTGAAACCGAGCGCCAGCAGGATCATCCCGGCGAGAATCGGGATCAGCATGGCGTGGAACGAAGACATTGAAATCATGACGACTGCCTTGTCGGAAGGGATGGTTGAAGTCTAGGTGGCTTTTGGAATGGCGGTGCTGAGGCGTATCAGAAATGCGTCGTTTCCTGGAGCTGTGGTGACCGTACCACCGCCCTCGCGAGCAGGCTCGCTCCCACATTGGAATGCATTTCAACTGTGGGAGCGAGCCGGCTCCGGGCGGCGATCCGACGAAGATTTTCAGCGGTTACGGCAGCTCGCGGCAGGCGTAGAACGCGCTCAGCACTTTGACCAGGTGCGCCAGGTCATGGCTGCCGCACAGTTCACGGATCGAGTGCATGGCGAAGGTCGGCAGGCCGATGTCCACGGTGCGCACGCCCAGCTGGCTGGCGGTGATCGGGCCGATGGTCGAGCCGCAGCCCATGTCGCTGCGCACCACGAAACTCTGCACTGGCACTTCTTCGGCCATGCACAGGTGGCGGAAGAACCCGGCGGTTTCGCTGTTGGTGGCGTAGCGCTGGTTGCTGTTGACCTTGATCACCGGGCCGGCGTTGAGTTTCGGACCGTGGTTGGCATCGTGCTTTTCTGCGTAGTTGGGGTGTACGCCGTGGGCGTTGTCGGCCGAGACCAGCAGGGATTTCTGAATGGTGCGTACGAATTCATCACCTTCGGGCAACAGGCGGCGCAGTGTCTGCTCCAGCATCGGGCCGTCGGCCCCGCAGGCCGAACACGAGCCGACTTCTTCGTGATCGTTGCAGACCAGTACGCAGGTTTCGTCGGTGTCGGCAGTCAGCAGCGCTTGCAGGCCGGCGTAGCACGACAGCAGGTTGTCCAGGCGTGCGCCAGCAATGAAATCGCCGTGCAGGCCGATGACCGCGGCGCTTTGCGTGTCGTAGAAACTCAGCTCGTAATCGAGCACCACGTCGGCGTTCAAGCCGTGTTCGCGAGCAAGTTGGTCGGTGATCACGGCGCGGAAATCCACGCGCTCGTCGCCGGCAAATTGTGCGAGGACCGGTGGCAGCTCGGTCTGGGCATTGATGGCCCAGCCCATGTTGGCTTCACGATTGAGGTGGATGGCCAGGTTCGGAATGATCGCGATTGGTGCCTTGAAGTCGATCAACTGGCTTTCGACCTTGCCGTCACGGCGGAAGGTCACGCGGCCGGCCAGGGACAGGTCACGGTCGAACCATGGCGCCAACAGCGCACCACCATAGACTTCGACGCCCAGTTGCCAGAAACCCTGGCGTTGCAGTTCCGGTTGCGGCTTGACCCGCAGGCACGGGCTGTCGGTGTGGGCGCCGACCAGGCGGATCCCGCCATGCAGCGGCGAGTGGCGGCCCATTTTGATCGCAACGATCGAAGAGTCATTACGGGTGACGTAGTAGCGACCATTGGCTTCGGTATGCCATGGCTCGCGCTCGTCGAGGCGTTGATAGCCCGCCGCTTCCAGTCGCTGAACCAGGCTGGCGGTGGCATGGAACGGGGTAGGGGAGGCCTTGAGGAAGTCGATCAGGCCTTGGTTCAACTCTTCGCGCATAAGTAGCTCCAGACAGCAGTGGCGCCAGTTTAGCGTATTGGCACGCGGCATTGCAGACACAATGCCGTGTGGTGTGCGAGGGCGGCGGGTGGCGGGTGGCGAGGACGTTGAGTCAACCAGTGATCAGGTTGCCATTGAGGAACACTTCGCGACGTTGCTTGCGACCGACATGTTCATGTTTGCTCGCAAGGTAGACCTCGTCGAATCTTTCCCGGGATATGCCGCGGCGCTGTCCGACGTATTCATCCACCAGCCGGTCGTAATCGGCTTCTGTGATGAACTTGTAAATCTCGCGACGGTAGAAGAACCCGAGCTGGAAGCCCAGTGTTTCGCTCGGATGCGATGTCGTCCCGGCGAAGCAGTTTTCAAAGTCGATGGCTTTCAGCGATTTCTGCGACGATTTAGGGATCATGATGTTGCCGATCCAGAAGTCCATGTGCGTGATGTTCTTCCGGGCCAGGGAGCTCAGCAGTTCGAACGCTTTGAGAATGAACGTTTCGACGTCTTGCGGGTTGCGTTTAAGCCATTGCACGCCGTCGATATGGTCTTCGAGCAGGCGCGTCAGGATGAAATACTCGCGGGTCAGGCCCAGTCGGTCCTTTGAATATCCAAAGCCTTGCAACGGCGGCATTTGCACGCCACGGCGCTGGGCTTCAAGGGTATTGACCAGTTCTTCAAGGGGCCAGTCGAATCGACCGTTGCGTTGCGGTTTTCCCAGGGTTACCCGGACTTTTGCCTTGAGGGTGTCCAGTGGCTGGACTTTGGCAAACAGCGGCGTATCACCAGACGCCAGCGGTGCGCTCCCGCGGGTGAGCTTTTGTGCGTTGCGTTTTTTGATCAGTTGTTCGAGGGCCTGTTGCGCTTCGAAGCTGGGCTGCTCAGTCAAATGCAGTGTGGTGTTGCCGAAAATGAACGTGACGGGGTAGTCGCATTGGAGCGTTTTACTGCTGAACACGTGGGCATCCTGCCTGACATCTGATTGCCATGATTTTACGTTTTATTACAAATTTATGACAGTATTTTCACGCCATATTTATGGCTTAAAAATTGTAACGAGAAATAAATAAGCCCTTCATAATAAAGGGCTTTTTGAGTTTGCCAACTGCAGTTACTCGTTGCTTAAAAAGGAGCAGGACACTCGAAACGCAGGCGTTCGCCGGTTTGTGGATGAGTGAAGCTCAACATGCTGGCGTGCAGGCACAGTCGCGGCCAGGCAGCCAGGGCTTGTTCATGGGCATAGAGCCCGTCACCCAGCAGCGGATGGCCGATGGAGAGCATGTGCACGCGCAATTGGTGCGAACGGCCGGTGATCGGCGTGAGTTCCACACGGCACCAGTCGCCGCAACGCTCCAGCACCCGCCAGAAGGTCAGGGCGTGTTTGCCGAATTCATGGTCGACCACATGTCGTGGCTTGGTCGGAGGATCGTAGCGCAGCGGCAAGTCGATGCTGCCACTGTCCAGTTCGGGTTGACCCCAGCACAAAGCGGTGTAGGCCTTTTCGGTTTCGCGATCGTGAAATTGCCGCGACAGTTCACGGTGCGTATCGGGATCGCGGGCCAACAGGATGATGCCGGAAGTTTCCCAATCCAGCCGATGGACGATTCGCGCTTCCGGGTAGCCATTTTCTTGCAGGCGGGTAATCAGGCAGTCCTTGTTGTCGTCGGCCCGGCCGGGGACGGAAAGCAACAGGGTCGGTTTGTTCACCACCAGTATGGCGGCGTCCTGATGGATGATGTGGACGTTGGACAACGGCATTAAAACAGCCTCGTAACAAACGCCAACGGCGGTTCATGGCCCATTCCAATTATGGAATGGGCCATGAACCGCCGTGGCTCCAGCCGGATCGACTCAGCGATCTGGCAGGGTGATATTGAGTTCCAGAATCGAGCAGCTGCCCTGGCTTTCCAGTGCGACGTGCACGTCGTCGGACCCGATATTGACGTACTTGCGAATCACCTCGACCAGTTCCTTTTGCAAGGCCGGCAGGTAGTCCGGGGTACTGCGTTGGCCGCGTTCGTGCGCCACGATGATCTGTAGACGCTCTTTCGCTACCGACGCGGTGCTTTGCTTTTTGTTGGCACGAAAGAAGTCAAAAAGGTTCATTGCTTAGTTGCCTCCAAACAGGCGCTCGAAGAATCCCTTCTTCTGTACATCGAGGAATCGATGATCCACGGTCTTGCCCAGCAGGCGGTCAACGGTATCGCTGTAGGCCTGGCCGGCATCGCTCTGGTCGTCGAGGATCACTGGAACGCCCTGGTTGGATGCCTTGAGCACCGCCTGGGATTCCGGGATCACGCCGAGCAGGGCCACCGAGAGGATTTCCTTGACGTCTTCTACGCCGAGCATTTCGCCTTTGCTCACACGTTCCGGGTGATAACGGGTAATCAGCAGGTGTTCCTTGATCGGGTCTTCGCCGCGTTCGGCACGACGGGACTTGCTGGCCAGCAGGCCGAGCATGCGGTCGGAGTCACGAACCGAGGACACTTCAGGGTTGGTCACGACGATCGCTTCGTCAGCGAAGTACATGGCCAGGTGGGCGCCTTTCTCGATGCCCGCCGGGGAGTCACAGACCACGAACTCGAAGTCTTCCTTGAGTTGCATCAGGACTTTTTCCACGCCTTCGACGGTCAGCGCGTCTTTGTCGCGGGTCTGGCTGGCAGCCAGCACGTAGAGGTTTTCCAGGCGCTTGTCTTTGATCAGCGCCTGCTGCAGGTTGGCTTCCCCATTGACGACGTTGACGAAGTCGTACACCACGCGGCGCTCGCAACCCATGATCAGGTCGAGGTTACGCAGACCGACGTCGAAGTCGACGATCACTGTTTTGTGGCCGCGCAGAGCGAGGCCGGTACCGATAGCGGCGCTGGTGGTGGTCTTACCCACACCACCCTTGCCGGATGTAACCACGAGAATCTTGGCCAAGGTGTTTCACCCCTAAGGAAAAAGGACTTTTAGCCCCTGAAAAACATCTCTTGAAAAACTACTGCAGTCGGACAGCCTTGGCTGGAATTCGGTTTTGGGCGGCGTTTACCTCCGGTAAACACTGCTTTTGGCCTGTTTCCTACTTCGTTTGAGCCGTTTTCGCTACGTTTTAGAGATGTTTGGAAAATGCGGCAGTATCCGTTAAAGCCGAATGATGTTCAACACATCGCCCGACAGGCTGACCTGTACGCCCGAACCCCATAAAGGGTCGCGGCGCAGATCTTCGGACACCTTGTAATGACCTGCGATGGAGACCAGTTCAGCGCTCATTTGCTGGCAGAAAATCCTGGCTTTCGTGTCGCCTTTGACCCCGGCCAACACGCGACCACGCATGGGGCCGTATACATGGATGTTGCCATCGGCGAGAAGTTCCGCCCCCGGGCTGACCGAAGAGATCACCACCAGATCGCTGCCCTGAGCATAGATCTGCTGTCCGCCGCGTACGGGCGAGGTGATGATTTTTGTCGGTTTGATGGTTGGCTCCGGCAGTTTTTCCGGTTTTTTCGCCACAACGCCTTCGTTCAGGTCCAGCGGACGCTCGCGGGCACCGGACGGCGGCAGCACCGGAAGATCGACGGCGATGGCCGCGGCGATGTCTTCGATGCGGCTGGCACGAATCGCCAGGGTACGCAGGCCGTGCTGGCGGCAGACGCGCATCAGGCCCGGCAGATCGACCGCGCCTTCATGGGCCGGAAGTTTGTCCAGGGCCAGTACCAGAGGTGCATTGCTGAAAAAACCAGGCGCCTGGGCAACCTTGGCGGCCAATTGCCGATCGAGGCCTTCGAGGTCGTTGCGGGCCAGCTCCAGCACCGTAATGGCGAGCATGCTGCCCTTCAGCTGGAACACGGGATCTTGGTCTAGCGGTTCGGTTTGGCTCATGGTCGGCATACAGAGACTTGTCACTAAAAGTGCCGAGACTTATAACGAGAACGCCCGCAGGCCGCAAGCCGGGTCGAACGATGTAGAATGCGCGGCCATTGTCTTTTCGGAAGCTTTAATGGATCGCCCGCGTTTTCGAACCTCCTTTCTATCTCCACGTTTCTGGCCACTGTGGTTGGGCCTGGGGCTGTTGTGGCTGATTGTCCAGTTGCCGTACCCGGCATTGCTGTGGATCGGTCGCGGTCTGGGTGCCTTGATGTATCGGGCGGCCGGCGACCGACGGCGCATCGCCAAGCGCAATCTGGAACTGTGTTTCCCTGAAAAGTCCGCTGTCGAGCGCAAGCGTCTGCTCAAGGAAAATTTCGCCTCGACCGGCATCGCTTTTTTTGAAATGGCGATGAGCTGGTGGTGGTCCCGCGAGCGTCTGGCCAAACTGGCCCATATCGAAGGGCTGGAGTATCTGCAGCAAGCCCAGCGCGAGGGCAAGGGCGTGATTCTCATGGCGGTGCATTTCACCACCCTGGAAATCGGCGCCGCACTGCTTGGCCAGCAGCACACCATCGACGGCATGTACCGTGAACACAAGAATCCGTTGTTCGACTATGTTCAACGGCGCGGTCGTGAACGGCACAACCTGGATTCGCTGGCGGTCGAGCGCGAAGACGTGCGCGGCATGCTCAAGTTACTGCGAGCCGGCCGGGCGATCTGGTATGCACCGGACCAGGACTACGGCGCCAAGCAAAGCATTTTCGTGCCGCTGTTCGGCATTCAGGCCGCGACCGTCACCGCCACCAGCAAATTTGCGCGGCTGGGCAAGGCGCTGGTGGTGCCGTTCACCCAGGAGCGTCTGGCGGATGGCAGCGGTTATCGGTTGGTGATTCATGCGCCGCTGGAAGGATTTCCCGGCGAAACAGAAGAAGCCGACTGCTTGCGCATCAATCAGTGGGTCGAAGGCGTGTTGCGCGAATGTCCGGAGCAATACCTCTGGGCCCATCGCCGCTTCAAGAGCCGTCCACCCGGCGAGCCCAAGTTGTACGCCAAACGCGGTTGATCAATCGAACCTTGTAGGAGCAGCCGGTCGACGCTCGATTGCTCGCGATGAACGACAGGACGCCGCGGGGTATCAGGCCCCCAGTGTTATCGTTCACGACCATCGCGAGCGAGCTCGCTCCTACAGCACCATGGAGTGTTGCGATGCGTCCTGCTGAACCGGTTACAGGGTTGATTCTTTCCGGAGGCGGGGCTCGGGCGGCCTATCAGGTCGGTGTGCTGGCGGCGATCGCCGAGCTCCTGCCATTGGGCGCAGACAACCCGTTTCCGGTGATCGTCGGCACTTCGGCCGGGGCGATCAATGCGGTCAGCCTGGCCAGCGGAGCCACGGATTTTCGAGCCGCCATCGAGCGATTGACTGCCTTCTGGCAAGGCTTTCGCAGTCATCTGGTGTTGCGTAGCGATTGGCCTGGAGTGATCCGACAAGCCAGTCGCTTTGTCAGCCACAGTTTGCTGGGCCTTGGCGCCCAGGTGCCGGTGGCGCTGCTCAACAGTTCGCCGTTGCGCAGCTTGCTCAACGACAAATTGCACATGCATGGCATCGCCGAAGCCATCGCCCAAAAGCAATTGCAGGCGGTGGCGGTGACGGCGTTCGGCTATGAGTCCGGCCAAGCCGTGACGTTCTATCAAGGCGGCGGCACCATCGATGCCTGGTTACGCCATCGCCGGATTGGCGTTCCCACCCAACTGTCCGTTGAGCATCTGCTCGCCAGTTCGGCCATTCCGCTGCTGTTTGCCCCGGTGAAAATCGGCGAAGAGTATTTCGGCGATGGCGCGGTGCGCCAATCGGCACCGATCAGCCCGGCGCTGCATCTGGGCGCCAGTCGCGTACTGGTGGTGGGGGTGAGCGGCAACCCGCGGGGCGTTGATCCGGAGCAGCCATTGCAACGTGCCTGGACCGGGCAGCAACCGACCCTGGCGCAGATCGGCGGGCACATGCTCAACAGTACGTTTATTGACAGCCTGGAAAGCGATATCGAGTTGCTGCAGCGCTTGAATCAGTTCAGTCGCTTGATGCCCGATGGCACACCGATTCGCACGCTGGGTGTGGCTCCGGTGGAGGTGCTGGTGATTTCGCCGAGTCAGCCGATCGACGAGATTGCCGCACGCCATCGCCAGGAATTGCCGGCGGCTTTGCGCCTGTTCCTGCGCGGGCCGGGGGCGACCAAAACCAGCGGGGCGGGGGTGTTGAGTTATCTGTTGTTCGAGGCGGGGTATTGCAGCGAGTTGATTGATCTGGGACGGCGGGATGCGTTGGCCAAGAAGGAAGAGTTGTGCCGGTTTCTGGGGTTGGCGGAGCCTGTGGTATCGGCTTGAGATCGG
>NZ_SCOO01000056.1:0-23866 GCF_005502415.1 Pseudomonas sp. G(2018)
GCTCTAAACCCCACACCGCCGAACCCTGAGGGAGCGAGCCTGCTCGCGAAGACTGAGCATCAAGCAACATCAATGTTGAATTTGATGGCCTCTTCGCGAGCAGGCTCGCTCCCTCAGGGTTCGGCGGTGTGGGGTTTAGAGCTGGTCGAAATCCAGCACGACCTTGTCGCTGATCGGGAAGGCCTGGCACGACAGCACATAGCCGGCGGCCACCTCGTAGTCTTCCAGGGCGTGGTTGCTGTCCATTTCCACTTCGCCTTCGATGACCTTGCACTTGCAGGTCGAGCACACGCCCGCCTTGCACGAGTAGGGCAGTTCGGCGCCCTGGGCATTGCCCGCGTCGAGGATGCTCTGGCTGTTGCGCGGCAGGTCGAAGGCCAGGGCGCGGCCGTCGCTGATGACGGTGATCTGGCTGACTGCTGAATCCACCTGCCGGGCGGCCTCGCGGGCTTCGCGTTTTTGCTGGCTGCCGACGGCGGCGAACAGTTCGAAGTGAATGCGTTCCGGTGCCATGCCCTTGGCCTTGAGGCTGTCGCGCACGGTTTCGGTCATTTCCTGCGGCCCGCAGATGAAGGCGGCGTCGAGGGCTTTCACATCGAGCCAACGGCTGAACAATTGCTCGCATTTCTCGGCGTTGATCCGGCCGTTGTACAGGTCCACATCCTGCTGTTCGCGGCTGAACACGAAAATCAGGTTCAGGCGTTGCAGGTAGCGGTTCTTCAAGTCCTCAAGCTGTTCGCGAAACAGTGCGCCGGAGCTGGAGCGGTTGCCGTACAGCAGGGTGACGCGGCTGTGGGGCTCGGTTTCCAGGGTGGTCTTGATGATCGACAGGATCGGCGTGATGCCGCTGCCCGCCGCGACGGCCAGGTATTGGCCATGGCGAGCCGGGTCAAGTTCGACGCTGAAATGCCCGGCGGGCGGCATCACTTCCAGACTGTGTCCGGCCTTCAGTTGCTCGTTGGCAAACGCGGAAAAACGCCCGCCGGCCACGCGCTTGACCGCGACCCGCAGTTCGCCGTCATTGACGCCGGTGCAGATCGAGTAGGAGCGGCGCACTTCTTCGCCGTCCAACTGGGTGCGCATCACCAGGTGCTGACCCTGGGTGAAATGAAAACTGTCTTGCAGGTCCTGCGGAATCTCGAAGGCGATGGACACCGCGTCACGGGTCTCGGTGCGTACGTCCTTGATGGTCAGGCTGTGAAATTTGCTCATTGTTGTTCTCCAGCTGGACGGCCGACGCCGCTCAGATGCACTTGAAATAGTCGAACGGTTCCCGGCAATCGACGCAGCGGTACAGCGCCTTGCACGCGGTGGAGCCGAACTCGCTGAGCACCTCGGTGTGGGCGCTGCCGCATTGCGGACAGACGATCACCGGGCTTTCACCGAGCAGGCTGCGCTTGCTGGTGCTGCCTTCGGGCGGCGCGATGCCATAGGCACGCAGGCGTTCACGGCCGCTGTCGCTGATCCAGTCGGTGGTCCAGGCCGGGGTCAAGCGGCGCTCCAGATTCGGCGCGCGAAAACCGGCCTGCTCCAGCGCCTCACGGATATCGCCCTCGATCACTTCGGTGGCGGGGCAGCCGGAGTAGGTCGGGGTGACCACCACGTGCAAGTGCCCGGCCTGCCAGTCCAGATCGCGGACGATGCCCAGGTCCACCACGCTGACCACCGGCACTTCCGGGTCCATGACCTCGGCCAGGATCGCCCAGGCGGCAGCCAGGTCGGTCGGTTGTGCCGGCCGGGCGCCGAGGTCGCTGGCAATCAGCTCACCAGGTTGCATCGGGGTACGCTCGTGGCAGGAACTGCATCTCGGCCAGCAGAATGCCCAAATGCTCGGTGTGCAGACCCTTGCGCGCATTCAGGTAGAAATAGCTGGGCGCAGCCGGCACGGGCAGGGTGGCGCTGGCGAAGATGTCGTTGACCTTGGCTTGCCATTGCGCCGCCACACTGGCGATGTCCGGCGTGACACCGGCTTCGCAAAGACGCTGTTCGCTGTCATCGGCGGCGATCAGTTCAACGGTGAAACGCCAGACCTCGGGGATCGCCGCGAGCATGCGTTTGTGGCTTTCCTCGGTGCCGTCGCCCAGACGCTCGACCCACTCGCCGGAGCGGCGCAGGTGATAGGTGACTTCCTTTACCGCTTTGGCGGCGATGCCGGCGATGCGCTCATCGCTGGACTGGCTCAGGCCGCTGAGTACGGGCAGGTGCCAGGCGTCATAGAGGAACTGCTTGAGGATGGTCACCGCGTAGTCGCCGTTGGGTTGTTCCACCAGCAGCAGGTTGCGATAGGCACGTTCGTCGCGGCGGAACGCCAGGTCATCGGCGTCGCGGCCGTCGTCCAGCAATTCGGCGGCGTAGTCCAGCCAGTTGCGGGCCTGGCCGACGAGGTCGAGGCCGACGTTCATCAGCGCCAGCTCTTCTTCCAGCGCCGGAGCCTTGCCGCACCACTGGCACAGGCGCTGGCCCTGGATCAGGGCGCTGTCGCCCAGGCGCAGCAAGTATTCGATCAGATCGGTCTTGTTATTCATGGTCGACCTCACATGTGCCCGACTTCGGCCGGCAGCTCGTAGAAGCTGGCATGGCGGTAAACCTTGTCGTCCGACGGGTCGAACAGTGGGTCTTTTTCATCCGGCGACGAGGCGGTGATCAGCGCCGATGGCACGACCCACAGGCTCACGCCTTCGCTGCGACGGGTGTACAGCTCGCGCGCGTTTTCGATGGCCATGGTGGTGTCGGCGGCGTGCACGCTGCCGACGTGCTTGTGGTTGAGGCCGTGCTTGCTGCGCACGAAGACTTCGAAAAGGGTCCACTCGGACATTTCAGTTACTCCACATCAGGTGGCCGAATCAGGCGGCGTTCTTGTTTTGTTTTTTGCGGGCGTGGGCGACGGCGGCTTCGCGAACCCAGGCGCCGTCTTCAATCGCCTTGCGGCGGGTGGCGACGCGTTCCTGGTTGCACGGGCCATTGCCTTTGAGCACTTCGTAGAATTCGTCCCACTGGATCTCGCCGAAGTCGTAGTGGCCGCGTTCGGCGTTCCACTTCAGGTCCGGATCGGGGCAGGTGCAGCCCAGCAGCTCCAGCTGCGGGATGGTCTGGTCGATGAAGCGCTGGCGCAGTTCATCGTTGCTCTGGCGCTTGATCTTCCAGGCCATGGACTGGGCGCTGTTCGGCGAGTGTTCGTCGCTCGGGCCGAACATCATCAGCGACGGCCACCACAGGCGGTTGATTGCGTCCTGGACCATGTCTTTTTGCGCTTGAGTGCCGTGGCGCATCATGGTCAGGAGGATTTCGTAGCCCTGGCGCTGGTGAAAGCTCTCTTCCTTGCAGATGCGGATCATCGCCCGCGAGTACGGGCCGTAGGAGGTGCGCTGCAGCACCACCTGGTTGACGATCGCCGCGCCATCCACCAGCCAGCCCACCGCGCCCATGTCGGCCCAGTTCAGCGTCGGGTAATTGAAGATGCTCGAGTACTTGGCCTTGCCGCTGTGCAGCTTGGCGATTTCCGCATCGCGGTCGGCACCCAGGGTTTCCATGGCGCTGTACAGGTACAGACCGTGACCGGCCTCGTCCTGGATCTTGGCCATCAACTGCAGTTTGCGTTTGAGCGAAGGGGCGCGGGTCACCCAGTTGCCTTCAGGCAGCATGCCGACGATTTCGGAGTGAGCGTGCTGGGAAATCTGCCGGATCAGGGTTTGCCGGTAGGCATCTGGCATCCAGTTCTTGGCTTCGATCTTGATTTCTGAATCGATTTTTTCCTGGAAAGCGCGCTCCTGTTCGGACATCTCCGACAGGTCTTTTATGCGTTTCACGCCTGTTTCTACTAGCTGTGCGTACATGGGGGTCTCCCGCCGTGAATCTGTTCGAGGGCATGGAGAACTTTATAAGCGATACGGAAATTAATATCAAACATAAAATGACGTGTCGTATTTGTTTTTTGTATCGCTTTGGGTGGATAAGGCGCTCGGCCTGATGAGTGGTGAGAAGCAGCGGGTGTACGTCGGCCCATTGTGGGAGCGAGCCTGCTCGCGAAGGCGGTGTGTCAATCAGCGCAAATGTGGCTGACACGGTCCTTTCGCGAGCAGGCTCGCTCCCACAGGTGCAGGCAGAGCGGTGAAGGGGCAAAAAAAAGCCCCGCATAAGCGGGGCCATAAAGGGTGCAGCAGTCATGCTTTAGGGCGTTTGTCCATCACGTGGCAAGCCTTGCCCTCGGAGCGCTTGATCGAGTGGAAAGGCTGCAGGACGATCCGCGAACTGATCCCGATGTAGGTCTTGATGTGCTTGCTCAACTCGCCACAGACGGCCTTCTGCTGTTCGTCGCTCAGGTGCTGATGTTCAGCCTTGAGTTCGACGTGCACGTCAACGCTGTCCAGGTTGCCATTGCGATACAGATGGATCTCATAACACTCGGCAAGTTGTTTGATCTTCAGCACCTGCTCCTCGATCTGCGTCGGGAACACGTTGACCCCGCGGATGATCAGCATGTCGTCGCTGCGTCCGGTGATTTTGTCGATGCGGCGCATCGGCCGTGCGGTGCCCGGCAGCAGGCGCGTCAGGTCGCGGGTGCGGTAGCGGATCATCGGCAGGGCTTCTTTGCTCAGGGAGGTGAACACCAGTTCGCCCATCTGACCGTCCGGCAGCACTTCGCCGGTGACCGGGTCGATGATTTCCGGGTAGAAGTGGTCTTCCCATATGGTCGGGCCGTCCTTGGTTTCGGCGCATTCCATGGCGACGCCCGGTCCCATGATTTCCGAGAGGCCGTAGATGTCCAGGGCGGTGATGCCCAGGCGTTGCTCAATGGCACTGCGCAGTTCGGCGGTCCATGGTTCGGCGCCGAAGATGCCCAGGCGCAGGGCCAGTTTGTGCGGGTCGATGCCTTGGCGCTCGATTTCATCGGCGATGTTGAGCATGTAGGACGGCGTGACCATGATGATGTCCGGCTGGAAATCCTTGATCAACTGCACTTGTTTTTCGGTCTGGCCGCCGGACATCGGGATCACCGTGCAACCCAGGCGCTCGGCGCCGTAGTGCGCGCCGAGGCCGCCGGTGAACAGGCCGTAGCCATAGGAAATGTGCACTTTGTCGCCACGACGCCCGCCCGCCGCGCGGATCGAACGGGCCACGACGTTGGCCCAGGTGTCGATGTCGTTCTGGGTGTAGCCGACGACGGTCGGTTTGCCGGTGGTGCCGCTGGACGCGTGCAGGCGCACGATGTCGTGCATCGGCACGGCAAACATGCCGTAGGGGTAGTTGTCGCGCAGGTCGGATTTGGTGGTGAACGGGAATTTCGCCAGGTCGTCGAGGGACTTGATGTCATCCGGGTGCACACCCAGTGCGTCGAAGCGCTGACGATACAGCGGCACGTTGTTGTAGGCGTGGTTCAGGCTCCAGCGTAGGCGTTCGAGCTGGTGCTGACGGAGTTCGTCGACGCTGGCGGTTTCCAGCGGGTCCAGCACAGGATCAAGCACGGATTGGGCAATTGGCATGTTCATGACTTCACTCGAATTGTTTTTGTGTTCCAGCCCTTTTGCACAAGGGCTTTGAGTGCATGACCCAAGGATACCTCTCGGCTCCTCGGGAATCGCGGTTCTTTAGTGGGATAGACGCTCGATGATCAGCGCGATCCCCTGGCCGACGCCGATGCACATGGTGCACAGGGCGTAGCGGCCATTGCGTTCCTCAAGCTCGTGCAGGGCGGTAGTCACCAGTCGCGCGCCGCTCATGCCCAACGGATGGCCGAGGGCGATGGCGCCGCCGTTGGGGTTGACCCGTGGATCGGTGTCGCTCAAACCCAGTTCGCGCAACACCGCCAGGCCTTGGGCGGCGAAGGCTTCGTTGAGTTCGATCACGTCCATGTCGGCCAGGCTCAGGTTGGCCAGCTCCAGCACCTTGCGGGTCGCCGGCACCGGGCCGATGCCCATGATGCGCGGCTCGACACCGGCAGTGGCCATCGCCACGACGCGGCCACGGGCGGTCAGGCCGTGGCGTTTCGCGGCTTCGGGGCTGGCCAGCAGCAGGGCGCAGGCACCGTCGTTGACGCCCGAAGCGTTGCCGGCGGTGACGCTGCCGCCTTCGCGGAACGGCGTGCCGAGTTTGGCCAGTTGCTCAAGGGTGGTGTCGCCACGCGGGTGTTCATCGTGTTCGACGACTTTGGCCGGGCCTTTGCGCTGGGGGATTTCCACCGCAACGATTTCCTTGGCCAGGCGTCCGTTGGCCTGGGCGGCTGCAGCGCGCTGTTGGCTGCGCAGGGCGAAGGCGTCCTGGTCGGCGCGGGAGATGTTGAACTGTTCGGCGACGTTCTCTGCGGTTTCCGGCATGGAGTCGATGCCGAAGGCCTTTTTCATCAGCGGATTGACGAAGCGCCAGCCGATGGTGGTGTCGAAAATCTCGGCCTGACGGGAAAACGCCTGCTCGGCCTTGCCCATCACCAGCGGTGCGCGGGACATCGATTCGACCCCGCCCACCAGCATCAACCCGGCCTCGCCACTGCGAATCGCCCGCGCCGCAGTGCCCACCGCGTCCAGCCCGGAACCGCACAGGCGATTGAGGGTGGTGCCCGGTACGCTGACCGGCAACCCGGCCAGCAGCGCCGACATCCGCGCGACGTTGCGGTTGTCTTCGCCGGCCTGGTTGGCGCAGCCGTAGATGACGTCGTCGACCTGGCTCCAGTCCACGTTCGGGTAGCGGCGCAGCAATTCGCGCAGCGGCACCGCGCCGAGGTCGTCGGCGCGCACGCTGCTCAGGACTCCGGCGTAGCGGCCGATGGGCGTGCGTACCGCGTCGATGATCAGGGCGTCATTCATTCGGGGTCTCCTGCGTCAGCACCGGGCCGCGCACTTTGTAGGATTTGCCATGGAACAGGGCGATCAACTGGCCCTGCTGGTTTTCAATGCGTACGTCGTAGTTGCCGGTGCGGCCGGAACGGCTTTGCTCGATGCAATCGGCATTGAGCGTGTCGCCCAGGCGCGCCGGGGCGATGTAGTCGATGCTGCAGCCGATGGCCACGGTGGCTTCGTTGTAGCTGTTGCAGGCAAAGGCAAACGCCGAGTCGGCGAGGGCGAACAGGTAGCCGCCGTGGCAGGTGCCGTGGCCCTGGACCATGTCGGCGCGCACGGTCATGCCCACGCGAGCGGTGCCGGGGCCGGCGGACAGCAGGCGCATGCCCATGGCCTGGCTGGCGTTGTCGCGCTGGAACAGCGACTGCGCACACTCGCTGGCCAGGGTCATGGCTTCATGGTTAGTCATGGAAGTTTCTCCCTTCGGCTACGCGGCGGCGCAGCAGCAGCGACGGCCGGTAGCGTTCTTCGCCGTACGCGGCTTGCAGGTTGTCCAGCGTGACGAGGATGTGTGGCAGGCCAACTGCATCGGCCCAGGCCAGCGGGCCTTGGGGATAGTTGACCCCGGCGCGCATGGCCAGATCGATGTCGGCGGCCGAGGCCACGCCTTGCAGCAGGGCGTCCGCCGCTTCGTTGGCGAGCATCGCCACGGTGCGCAATACCGCGAGCGCCGGGCTGTCGCTGAGCAGGCTGACCTTGAGGCCGGCCTGTTGCAGCAGGGCAACGCCTTGTTCGAGGGCCAGCGGATCGATGCCGGCCGCGTGGCTGATGGCGATGCGTTTGGCATTGGCGTAATCGAAGGCCAGATCCAGCAGGATCAGGTTGCGCAATCCGTCGTCCTTGGCGCGCTGGCAGGCCATGCGCCCGTCGCTCAGGGCCAGCACCGCGTCACCGACCCGCAGCAAGCCGCGGCCGTCGCGCTGGATGACGCTCACGCCTTGTCCACGTAGGCGCGACAGCAAGCCCTCGGCGATGCCCATGTCCCCTTCGGCGACACAGCTTTCCACGCTGGCGCTGCTGGTGATTTCGTTCGCTGGCGGACGTTCCGCGCCCTGAGCGTAGGAATAGAAACCCTGACCGCTTTTGCGCCCGTAACGTCCGCCGTCCACCAGTTCCTTCTGAATCAGCGAAGGCTGGAAACGGGTGTCCTGGTAGTAAGCGTCGAACACCGAGCAAGTCACGGCATAGTTGACGTCATGGCCGATCAGGTCGGTCAGCTCGAAAGCGCCCATGGCAAACCCGCCGGCCTCGCGCATCAGCGCATCCAGGGTCGGGCAATCGGCGGCGCCTTCCTGCAACAGGCGCAGGCTTTCGGCGTAGAACGGCCGGGCTACGCGGTTGACGATGAAGCCGGGCGTGGAGCGGGTATGTACCGGCTTTTTGCCCCAGCCCTTGGCGGTGTCATACAGACATTCGGCCAACGCCGGATCGCTCGCCAGGCCGGAGACGATTTCCACCAGCGCCATGACCGGCGCCGGGTTGAAGAAGTGCAGGCCGAGCAAGCGCTGCGGGCGTTTCAGCGGGGCGGCGATGCTGGTGATCGACAGCGATGAGGTGTTGCTGGCGAGGATGCAGTGATCACCACAGATGTCTTCCAGCTGGCGGAACAGTGCGCGTTTGACCTCAAGGTTCTCGACGATGGCTTCGATGATCAGATCGCAATCGGCCAGGGCTTCGATGGCTTCCACCGCTTGCAGGCGCGCCACGGTAGCGCTGCGCAATTCGGCGGACAGCTTGCCGCTTTCGACGCGCTTGCCCAGT
This sequence comes from Pseudomonas sp. G(2018), assembly GCF_005502415.1. NCBI lineage: Bacteria > Pseudomonadati > Pseudomonadota > Gammaproteobacteria > Pseudomonadales > Pseudomonadaceae > Pseudomonas > Pseudomonas sp. G(2018). The sequence goes on from NZ_SCOO01000056.1 coordinate 8,592, forward strand.
TGCCGATCAATGCCTTCGATGGCCTGGGAGGCCGCGCCGGGACGATTGTCCAGCAGCAATACCGGATGACCAGCCTGCGCCGCGACCTGGGCAATGCCGGCGCCCATGGCGCCAGCGCCGATCACGGCGACGCGTTCAGTTTTATTCAGTGCGGTCATGACTCAGCGTCCCTTGAAGCTTGGGGTGCGTTTTTCCATGAAGGCGCTGACGCCTTCGCGGTAATCCTCGCTGCGCCCGGCCAGGCGTTGCAGGTCGCGCTCCAGTTCCAGCTGCTCGTCGAAGCTGTTGCTCATGCTGGCGTTCAAGCTGCGTTTGATCAGCGCCAGGCCGTAGGTCGGTTGGGTGGCCAGGTGTTGCGCGAGCTTCAGCGCTTCGTCGCGCAGTTCGGCGTCGTCCACGCAGCGGTAGATCAGGCCCCATTGCTCGGCCTGTTCGGCGGTCAGGCGGTTGCCGAGCAGGGCCAAGGCCTTGGCGCGGGCCATGCCGACCAGGCGTGGCAGGGTCCAGGTACCACCGGAGTCGGGAATCAGGCCGATCTTGCAGAAGGCCTGAATGAAACTGGCAGAACGTGCCGCCAGCACCAGGTCACAGGCCAGCGGAATGTTCGCGCCGGCACCGGCTGCCACGCCGTTGACCGCACAGATGACGGGCATCGGCAGGTCGCGCAATTGGCGGATCATCGGGTTGTAGAACTTCTCGATGGACTCGCCCAAGTCCGGTACGGCACTGCCCGGCGCGACATTGCGGTCGCTCAGGTCTTGCCCGGCGCAGAAACCACGGCCTTCACCGGTCAGCAGCAGCACACGCACGTCCGGGTTCTGTCGCACTTGCTTGAGCGCTTCCTTCACTTCGCCATGCATCTGGGTGTTGAAACTGTTGAGCTGGTCCGGGCGATTGAGGCTGAGCAGGGCGACGCCGGCCTCGATGGAAAACAGGATGTGTTCGAAGTTCATGGTCTTGGCGCTCTCTTGGAATTCGTTAGGCGGGTTAACCGGATTACTGGCCGGTGAAAGTCGGCGTGCGTTTTTCCTGGAAGGCGGCAATGCCTTCGTCGCGGTCGCGGGTGCCGGCCAGCACGGTGAAGGCGTGGCGCTCGAAACGCAGGCCGCTGGCCAGGTCGGTGTCCATGGCCTTGAGCAGCGCTTCCTTGGCCAGGCGCACTGCCAGCGGTGCCTTGGCGGCGATGGTGCGGGCGACCTGCAGGGCGCGTTCGACGGTGAGTTCCGGTTGCGTGACTTCGCTGACCAGGCCGGCACGCTGCGCCTGGCGGGCGTCGATCGGCTCGCCGGTCAGCACCATTTGCATGGCCATGGATTTGCCGACGGCGCGCAGCAGACGTTGGGTGCCACCGGCGCCGGGCATGATCCCGAGGTTGATTTCCGGCTGGCCGAAGCGGGCGCCTTCGCCGGCAATGATGATGTCGGCGTGCATCGCCAGTTCGCAGCCACCGCCCAGGGCGAAGCCGTTGACGGCGGCGATCAGCGGTTTGCTGAAGCGGGTGATGGCTTGCCACGAAGCCTGGCGCGGGTCGTCGAGGATGCCGACCAGATCGCGCTCGGCCATTTCCTTGATGTCGGCACCGGCGGCAAACGCCTTGCGGCTGCCGGTGATGACTACAGCGCGGGTGTCGGGATCGGTTTGAGCGGCGCTCAGTTCGTCGGCCAGTTCGCCCAGCAACTGGGTGTTCAGGGCGTTCAGTGCTTGCGGGCGCTGCAGGGTAATCAGGCGCACGCCAGACTCGATCATCTCGACGGCAAGGGTTAGAGGCATGGCGGATGCCCTCACGGTGCACGCTCGGCGGTGGTGCCGGCTTGTTATTGGATCGGCTGCGGGGGCCGGTTTTGCCGGAGTATACCTGTAACGTGATACGTAAAATCAACATAAAAAACGTTTTAATGTGTCCTATTGTCGGATTCTTGATTTTTAGAGGTAAGCTTTTTGAAGTGGGTTATCATCCTTTTAGTATTGATTTTGCTGGTGTTTATGAGGGTTTTGGTGCTTAAAAAACACCCCGTTTGAACCGGTCTATCAAGTGATACGCTTTTTAGCCTTTGTGCTGATAAAAGCGATGTGATACAAAATGAGTCCATATCGGCATCGCTTTGTGAAGGAACCTGCCAATGACCTGCTACAGCCTCGATGGCCTGACCCCGGTGGTCGACCCCAGTGCTTATGTGCACCCGTCAGCGGTATTGATCGGCGACGTGATCATCGGCCCGCATTGCTACGTCGGGCCGCTGGCGAGCTTGCGCGGCGACTTCGGGCGGATCGTGCTGGAGGAGGGCGCCAACCTGCAGGACACCTGTGTGATGCACGGCTTCCCGGACAGCGACACCGTGGTCGAACGCAACGGCCACATCGGTCATGGCGCGGTGCTGCACGGTTGCCGGATCGGCGCCGATGCGCTGGTGGGCATGAATGCGGTGGTGATGGACAACGCACGCATCGGCCCGCGGTCCATTGTGTCGGCGGCGGCGTTCGTCAAGGCCGGTTTCGAATGCCCGGAGCAGTCGCTGGTCATGGGCGCACCGGCCAGCGTCAAGCGCACCCTCAGCGATCAGGAAGTGGCGTGGAAGCAGGCGGGTACTCGTGAGTATCAGGAACTGACCAAGCGATGCCTCACGCAGATGCAGGTTTGTGAACCGTTGGCCGAGCCGGAGGTTGATCGGCCGCGGATCAGTGACAGCGGATTCAGGCCAAAGGGCAGCACCTTTTGAACACTGATACCCCTGTGGGAGCGGCGGTGCGACGATTCGACTTGCCCGCTCCCACAGGGGTTGTGGCTTTCGGTATATTCCTTTTCTTTTTTCAGACCGGTACGCCCATGTCGTCCCTGACACCCCTGAATCATCTGATCACACGTTTCCAGGAGCAGACGCCGATTCGCGCCAGCTCCCTGATCATCACGCGATATGGTGATGCCATCGAACCCCATGGCGGGACGGTCTGGCTCGGCAGCCTGATTCAACTGCTCGAACCGATCGGCATCAACGAGCGGCTGATCCGCACCTCGATTTTCCGCCTGACCAAGGAAGGCTGGCTGACCGCCGAGAAAGTCGGTCGGCGCAGTTACTACAGCCTGACCGGCACCGGCCGCCGGCGTTTCGACAAGGCGTTCAAGCGGGTCTACAGCACCAGCATGCCAGCCTGGGATGGTTCCTGGTGCCTGGTGATGCTCTCGCAGTTGAGCCAGGACAAGCGCAAGCAAGTGCGCGAAGAGCTGGAATGGCAAGGTTTTGGTGCGATTTCGCCGGCGGTGCTGGCTTGCCCGCGCAGCGACCGCACCGATGTCAACGCGACCCTGCTCGACCTCGGCGCTCTTGAAGAAACCATCGTTTTCGAAACCACCGCCCAGGACGTGCTGGCCTCCAAGGCCCTGCGCCTGCAAGTACGCGAGAGCTGGAACATCGAGGAACTGGCGACCCATTACAGCGAGTTCATCCAACTGTTCCGACCACTCTGGCAAGCGCTTCGCGAGCAGGAAAGCCTGCAGCCGTCCGATTGCTTCCTGGCACGGATCCTGCTGATTCACGAATACCGCAAACTGTTGTTGCGCGACCCGCAACTGCCGGATGAATTGTTACCGGGCGATTGGGAAGGTCGAGCCGCCCGCCAGTTGTGCCGCAATATTTACCGGTTGATCTACGCCAAGGCCGAGGAATGGCTGAACAGTGCACTGGAAACCGCCGACGGCCCGTTACCGGACGTGGGCGAAAGTTTTTATCGACGTTTTGGCGGGTTGAAGTAACCCGTCGTCGTTAAGGGAGAGTCACTGTTCAGGAGAGCATTGGATTGACGTAGACAATAAAAATAAGCCTGCGTGAGGCCTGCCATGATTTCTATAAACGCACAGCGCCAGGATGGGTTCGATCAGTGGATCCATCAGATCAACCAGATCTGTGGCGCCTTCAACGCCAAACCCTTGGGGGCCGGATTTTCCGGAAAAATCCGCGAGTACCGCAGCGATGCGCTCAAGCTGAGCTTCGTCGATGCCTGCCAGGCGCGGTTGTACCGCACGCCGCAGCAAGTCGCGGCGAACGAGGGCGGCAAATACTTCGCTGTGTTCCAGCTCGATGGCACGGCGGGCATGGCCCAGGGCGACGACAAGGTGCTGTTGTCGGCCGGTGACATCACCCTGATCGATGCCGCGCGGCCCAGTGATTTCACCTACAGCGAAAACTCCCGGCAATTGTCGCTGATCCTGCCCTATCAACTGGTGGAGCAAACCCTGCGCTTCAACCAGGTCAAGTGCGGGCACCGGATCGCCGGGACATCGCCCATCGCCATGCTCTCGCACCGTCTGATCCTCGACGCCACGCGCCAGCCGGACCTGAGCCGCCAGGAAAGCGAAGCGACCCTGGAGGCGATTGTCAGCCTGCTGCGTCCGGCGATCAGCCAGACCGACGATTGCACGGACCTGCACGAGCGCACCTTCCGCAAGACCCTGAGCTTCATCGACCAGCACATCCGCTCCGAAGAGCTGTGCCCGGAATGGCTGGCGCGGGAAGTCGGCATGTCGACCCGTGGCCTGTACCGGATGTTTGCCAAAAAAGGCCTGGTGGTAGCGCGCTACATCAAGAACCGTCGCCTGGACCTGTGCGCCGAATCCCTGCGCCAATCGGGCAAGGAGCAGAAGTTGTCGGTGCTGGGTTACTCGTGGGGGTTTTCTGATTCGAGCTACTTCTCGACCGCGTTCAAGTCGCGCTTCGGCATTGCGCCGGGGGAGTATCGCAAGCAGCATGCCTGACTCATTCCCATGGACACCGCTTGACCCTGTGGGAGCTGGCAAGCCAGCTCCCACAGGGTTTGTGTGTGCCTCGTTATTTCGGTGAATTGAGGTTCAAGGTCGGCGTTTCATCGAAGAAATTCCACGGCTTCAACAGTACATGCACCCACTCGGTCGGCATGATCGGCCACTCTTCGGCCCGGGCGACGTGGGTGGTGCCGGTGGTGAGCCAGACCACATCGTCGGTGTTTTCGATGGAGTGGTTGTCCTGGGTGAACTGCCCCAGGCCCGAGTCCTTGTCCGAGCGGTTCGGGTATTTGCCTTCCGGGTACTTCTCTTCCGGGTTGTATTGCGTCACCCACAGCTGCTTGTCCATGAAGCTCAAGCGGTGGTAGAGCCATTCGTCCTTGCCGAAGTTGGCGCCCTTGGCCACCGGGTGCGTGCCGCCGGCATAGGGAATCAACTGATAGGAAACCGGGTTGCCGACCTTGTTTTCCTTGCTGAAGTTGGTCAGCAGGCGCACGGTCGACGGGTCGAATTTCTGCGCGGCCTGTTGTTCGGTGCTGACCACTTTGGTTTCGGTCTGCATGGTGCTGGTTCGCGGGCCGCCACGGTCGTTGGGCAATACCACCGGGTTCACTTCCACCAGCGAATTGCTTTCGCCGTCCACGTCCATATCCAGGCGGAAGTTATAGATGTGTTGGTGCGTGGTGCCGACGATGTTGTGGTCGAGCAGGGTGCCGTAGCGCGTGTCTTCCTTGGCGGTTTCTTCGTGCATGGTCCTGGATTTCACGCCCTTGACCGCTTCGATCCCGGTGGCGCCGGCGTCGATGCCGATGGTGCCGTTCTGCTGGAAGACCCAGTCGAAAATGTAGTCATAGTTGCCGACGGTGCTGATCCAGCGCACCACCAGTTCACGGCGTTCGGTGCTGAGGTTGGGCTGGCCCATCTCCTGATGTTTGTATTCCGGGCCGGCATAGCGCTCGAACACTGCCATGGCGCGGGGGATCGAGGTCGGTGCGCCGGTGTAGTCGGCGATGGTGGCGTCCAGCATCACGGCGTTTTCCGGGGCGTCTTTGCCACGGGCGATCGGCGAAGTCAGGGTGCCCATGCCGTAGTCGCCGGAATCCAGGTAGGCTTTGAAGTACCAGCCCACGTCCGGATCGCCGTAAGGCACGATCATGCCGCCCAGCGAACCCTCGTACATGATTTTGCGTTTCTTGCCCTTGTCGTCGTAGGTGACGGTGGACAGGATCGGACCGACCCGCGAATCGAGGCGAACGTGGAAGTCCCAGTTCTGCCAGTGAATGCTGTTGCCGGTGATGGTGTAGTTCTTGCCTTCGGGCTCGATGATTTCCAGCGGTTTGACCGCCACGCCCTTGCGGCCGCGACCGTCATAGGGTGTCGGTTTCATCGGCACCGGAATCAGCGCTTCGTCTTCGATCTTGATCAGCTTTTTCTGTTCCAGATCGACAATCGCCACCAGGCCTTCGATCGGGTGCGCCCAATAGTTGCCGTCATCGACATTGAGATAGCTGACGATTTTCAGCAGGCGCTTGTCCTGCGCCAGGCCGTCCTTGCCGTCGAAGTAGCCGACGGTCAAGGGCGTGGCCACCACTTTCTTCACATCGTTGATGCCGCGCTTGGCCAGGGCTTGCGCGTATTCCGGGCTGGTCTCGACGGCGGTTTGCACGGTGGCGAAGTCGTCCAGCAGGACCATGCCGTGGGCACCTTCAATCGGTTTCCAGGACTTGAGTTCCTTACTGTCCAGATCCACCAGCGCTTCGATCACATGCATGCCGTCCAGCACCACGATACTGGCCTGGCGTGGCTGGGTGACGTTTTGCCCGCTGTAGACGAAGTTCCACACCTGGTCTTTCGGCGGCGCCTTGATCGAGACTTCGGTGAAGCGGAAACCGGGCTTGTAATGCTCGGACTTCTTGACGATGCCCACCGCCGCGGTGATTTCGGCCGCACTCAACGGGTTGAGCGGGTTGGGGCGGGTTTCCACGACAAAGGTCGTGTCCAGGCCGGACTGGAACACCTGGTTGATGAAGTCCTTGGACATGAATGCCGTCTTGTTCTTGAACACCACCGGCACCGTCAGCTCGATGCGTTTGCCATTGAGCATCGCCACGTTGCTGTTCGGCTTGACCTTGAGGTAGACCCCGTCCTTGGCGATGGTGAACAGGTTGGCGTAGTCGTCCCATTTGACCGTGGCGCCAAACTCCTCGAGGCCCGCTTGCAGCGGCACCATTTCGGCTTGACCGCCGTGGGCCAGGGCATCTCCCGCCCAATAAGGCAGGCCGAGGGTGCCCAGGGTGATGGCCAGCGCGAGCCGGGCCAGCGGTTTTCTGTTGCGCAATGCAAGGGAGGTGAACATATCTGGGTTCCTTCGGAAACATCCGGTGTCAGGCATGCCAGCACTTTGCTACAGGTGGTGAATGGCTGCATTGGAATTGCTGCCAGATTCCTTTGGATTTGTGCCGCAATCAGCTTTCCCGACTGGCGGAGGGTTGGCAATCGGACAAAGCGCCTTGCTGCCCGGGTCGACCGGTGGCGCCGGCAGTCATTGCTTCTAGTTAATAGGAAGCATTACTATTCACGCCCCGTTTACACAGCATGCCGCAATGACCCCCAAGCTGCCCCGCAGACACGGCTTTTTCGAGCATTACGAAGAGTTGGTTGGCACCTGGACCCGTCGCCTGAGAAATCGTCAGCAGGCCGAGGACCTGGCCCACGATACTTTTGTGCGCGTGCTTGAGTCCGATTCGGCAGCGGTGCAGCAACCCAGGGCGTACCTGCATCAGACCGCGCGCAATATCGCGGTGGATGGTTATCGGCGTGAGGATCGGCGGGGCGCCATGGAGTCAGAGGCGATCGATGAAAGTGTGTCGTCATCCGGCGACCCGGAGCATTACATGCATGCGATCCAATTGGCCGATTCCATCGAACGGGCGCTCACCGAGCTTCCGGTCAACTGCCGCAAGGTGTTTGTCTGGCAGAAAATCGAAGGCCTGACCCAGGCCGAAATCGCCGAGCGCCTGGGACTGTCCAAGAACATGGTGGAAAAGTATATGATCCGCACGCTGCGGCATTTGCGCGACCGCCTTGAAGGACTCTAACCATGAGTGGCCGCGCTTTCTCATCCCCAGCCAAACAGGAACTTCCATGATGGATACTCGTGATTGTGCGTGCGGGCAAACAACGGTTCGCGATGAAGCGGCGCAGTGGTTTGTGCGTTTGCAGGAACCTGCCGTCGATGTCGATGTGTATCGTCGCTTCGAAACATGGCTGGACGAACACCCCCAACACCGAAACGAATTCGAATTGCTCCAGGGCCTGTGGAAGGCCGCCGACCGGGTGCCGGCGGCGCGTCTGCGGGCGCTGTGCGAAGAAGCGCCGGCCCGCGGCAAACGTCGGCCGATGGTGCGCTATGCGGTGGCCGCCAGTGTGCTGGCGGTGGCGCTCGGGTTGGGGCTGTTTAGCGGCTTGAATCAGCCGTCGCTCTACACGGCGGAGTTTTCCACGGCCCTGGGCGAACGTCGCCAGGTGGCATTGCCGGATGGTTCGGTGGTCGACCTCGACAGCCGCAGCCGGATTCAGGTGCGTTTTGAAAAGAACCGGCGCGCCATCGAACTGACCGAAGGCGAGGCGATGTTCAGCGTCCAGCATGACACCCGTCGGCCGTTTGTCGTCGAAGCCGGAAACGGCAAGGTCACGGTCACCGGCACCCGCTTCGATGTGCGCCGGGGCACAGCCGATACCCGGGTGGTGGTGGAGCAGGGCACGGTCAAGGTGCAAGGTCGCTCGGCGGCCGATCACGATTTCATCAGCCTCACGGCGGGCCTGGGCACCCATGTCGATGCCCAGGGCAAGGTCGCGGCCGCCTATGCGGTCAACCCGGTGGAACTGACGGCCTGGCGCAACGGCAAACTGGTGTTCAACAACGCCAGCCTGGCCGATGTCGCCGAGCAGGTCTCGCGTTATCGGGAAAAGCCACTCAAGGTCGGCAACGCGACGGTGGGCAATCTGCGCCTGACCAGCGTGTTCAAGTCCGACAACACCGATGCGCTGCTCAAGGCCTTGCCGAGCATCCTTCCGGTGGCCGTGCGCACCCTCGATGACGGCAGTCAGGAAATAATTTCAAAATAACATTCAGGTTTTTTTCGAGTTCATCGTCTTCCTGTTCAACTGCAACTGGTTTGCATTAACAAGCGCACACTCTTGCGATCCACAGGAATACGTTCGACGTGAATAAGTCCACCGCTAAAAACAAAACCTTCCCCTGGTTGCCGCTGGCGCTCGCGCTGGCGGTCAACGGTGCGATGCCCCAGGCATTCGCCGCCGACGCCATCCATATCCAGGCGCAACCCTTGGGGCAGGCCTTGACTCAGCTGGGTCAGCAAACCTCGTTGCAGGTTTTCTTCAGCCCTGACCTGGTGGCCGGCAAGCAAGCACCTGCGGTGGACGGCAATCTCTCGCCGGAAGAGGCGCTGCGCCAGTTGCTGCAAGGCAGCGGCCTGCAATATTCGATCGATGAAGGTTCAGTGACCCTGATGCCAGCGCCGAGCCAGGCGTCCAATGGCCCGCTGGAACTGGGCGCAACCGACATCAAGGTGGTCGGCGACTGGCTCGGCGACGCCGATGCCGCCGTGGTGCAGAACCATCCTGGTGCGCGTACCGTGATCCGCCGTGAAGCCATGATCGAGCAGGGCGCGATGAACGTCGGCGACGTGTTGAAGCGCGTACCGGGTGTGCAAGTGCAGGAGGCCAACGGCACCGGCGGCAGTGACATTTCCCTCAACGTCGGCGTGCGTGGCCTGACCTCGCGCCTGTCGCCACGCTCCACTGTGCTGATCGACGGCGTGCCCGCGGCGTTCGCGCCCTACGGCCAGCCTCAACTGTCCATGGCGCCGATTTCCTCCGGCAACCTCGACAGCATCGACGTGGTACGCGGTGCAGGTTCCGTGCGCTACGGGCCACAGAACGTGGGTGGCGTGATCAACTTCGTGACCCGTGCGATTCCGGAAAAAGCCTCCGCTGAAATCGGCACCACCCTGGAAACCTCCCAGCACGGTGGCTGGAAACACATCGACACCGCATTCATGGGCGGCACCGCCGACAACGGCATGGGCGTGGCGCTGTTGTACTCCGGCGTGAATGGCGACGGCTACCGTGAGCGCAACAACGGCAACGACATCGACGACGTGATCCTCAAGACCCACTGGGCGCCCACTGATGTCGACGATTTCAGCCTCAATTTTCACTACTACGATGCCAGCGCCGACATGCCCGGCGGCCTGACCCAGGCGCAATACGACGCCGATCCGTTCCAGTCCGACCGTAACAACGACAACTTCAGCGGCCGCCGCAAGGATGTGTCGTTCAAGTGGATCCGGCAGATCGACGACCGTACCCAGGCCGAAGTGCTGACCTACTACTCCGACAGCTTCCGTGGCAGCAACATCGCCGCCCGCGACCAGAAGACCCTCGGCTCGTTTCCGCGCACCTACTACACCTACGGTATCGAACCGCGGGTGTCCCATGTGTTCGACGTCGGCCCGACCACCCAGGAAGTCAGCGTCGGCTATCGCTACCTGAAGGAAGGCATGCACGAGGAAGCCAGTCGTCTGGGGCTGAACAGCGCCAACGAACCGGTGGTGACCAAGACGTCGGACGGCCATGTGTATCAGGACCGTACCGGTGGCACTGAAGCCCACGCGGTGTATATCGACAACAAAATCGATGTCGGCAACTGGACCATCACCCCGGGTGTGCGTTTCGAACATATCCAGACCGAATGGCATGACCGCCCGGTACTCGACACCGCCGGCAAGCCCGTGCAGGAAAAACGCCGCAGCATCGAAAGCAACGAGCCGCTGCCGGCCCTGAGCGTCATGTACCACATGTCCGATGCCTGGAAGCTGTTCGCCAACTACGAGACCTCGTTCGGCTCCCTGCAATATTTCCAGCTCGGTCAAGGTGGCTCGGGTGACGAAACGGCCAACGGCCTGGAGCCGGAGAAGGCCAAGACCTACGAGATCGGCACACGCTACAACGATGGTGTGTGGGGCGGTGAAGTAACGCTGTTCTACATCGACTTCGACAAAGAACTGCAGTACATCAGCAACGATGCGGGCTGGACCAACCTCGGCGCGACCACGCACCGTGGCATCGAGGCGTCGGTGCACTACGACATGGCGGCACTGGACCCACGCCTCGAAGGCCTGACCGCCAACGCCGGCTACACCTACACCCGTGCGGTGTATGAAGGTGATATTCCGGACTTCAAGGGCCGCGACCTGCCGTTCTACTCGCGTCAGGTGGCCACCGCCGGCCTGCGTTACAACATCGACCGCTGGACCTACAACCTCGATGCCTTTGCCCAGTCCAAGCAGCGCTCACCGGGTGTTGCGGTGAACGCCGATGGCAGCTTCACCAACAACTACATCACCGAAGGCACCGCGGATGGTCAGTACGGCGACATTCCAGGTTATGTCACCTGGAATGTGCGTGGTGGCTATGACTTCGGTCCGTCGGTGTCGAACCTGAAAGTCGGCGCCGGGGTGAAAAACATCTTCGACAAGCAGTACTTCACCCGCTCCAGCGACAACAACGCGGGCATGTACGTCGGCACACCGCGCACATTCTTCGTGCAGGCCAGCGTAGGGTTCTGATCGACCGAGGCGCCTTCATCGCTGGCAAGCCAGCTCCCACAGAGTTTTGTGTCGTGCTCACATGCAGTGAATGACATAAATCCTGTGGGAGCTGGCTTGCCAGCGATGCTTTTCAGACCTTCAACACCTTCCCCCCGATGGCCACCGCCAGCAGCAACACCGCCATCAAGCCAAAGGCAAAACTCAAGCTGCTGCCATGGGCGATGAAGCCGATCACCGCAGGTCCGGCGAGGATCCCCGCGTAACCCAGGGTGGTAATGGCCGGCACGGCGATGCTTTCCGGCATGACCGTCTGCTTGCCCACAGCGGTGTACAGCACCGGCACGATGTTCGAGCAGCCGGCGCCCAGCAAGGCGTAGCCCACCAGCGCCGCTTCCCAGCTCGGAGCGAATGTCGCCAGAAACAGACCGAGCGCAGCCGTCACCCCACCGAAGACAATCACCCGCGTTGCGCCCAGACGCCGCACGATCGAATCACCGGTCAAGCGACCCACCGTCATGGTCAGCGCGAACGCTGCGTAACCCAATCCGGCATAGGCCGTGTCGATCCCGCGTTCCTGCGCCAGGAACACCGCGCTCCAGTCGAGGGCCGCGCCTTCGGCAAGGAATACGATGAAGCACATCCCGCCAATGAACAGCACGATGCCGTGGGGGACGGCAAACGCCGGCCCCGAACTTTCGCTGCCATAGGGCAACAGGTGCGGCGCGGCCTTGAGCAGTGCGACCAGCAGCAGGACGATCACCACCAGCATCGCGCCCAGCGGCGAAAGCCCGAGGCCGAGCAGCGCGCTGACGCCCGCCGCGCCGACGATCCCGCCCAGGCTGAACAAGCCATGGAACCCGGACATCATGGTCTTGCCGCTGGCCCGCTCGACGATGACCGCTTGCAGGTTAACCGTCGAATCCACCGTGCCCAGGCCCGCACCGAACAGGAACAAGGCCGCGATCAGTGCAGGTACCGACGACACCGTCGCCAGCAACGGCAGCGCCGTACAAATCATCAAGGTGCCGCCGCTCAGTACCCGGCGGCAACCGAAGCGCGTGGCCAGAAGGCCAGCCATGGGCATCGCCAGAATCGATCCCACCCCCAGACACAGCAGCAACAGACCCAGGGTGCCTTCATCCAGTCCGGCCCGGGCCTTGGCGTACGGCACCAGCGGCGCCCATGCGGCGATGCCTGCACCTGCGATGAAAAAGGCGATGCGCGTGGACATCTGTTCCAGGCGTCCCGGAACGAATGAGGTCTGGGTGTTGAGGTTGGTCATATCAATCCTTGGCAAAAAACGTCGCGTCCCTTAGGGACAGTGATCGAACGGGGTGGGTTCGATCAGCGTCCGCATGGTTTCGCGTTCCGGCAGGGTGACATCCTTGCACAGCCGGACCGTGTTTCGCGATATGTTGGGCCCGACTGATCATTCCAGCAGGGAGGGCGCCATGGCGCAGATGTACGATGCACGAGGCAATATCTACATGGTGGTGGCGCCGCAAGACTTGCGCCGCGACGGTATCGCCTTGCCTGATCAAGCCAGCGATGCTGCGCAAGTCCGCGAAACATGGGCGCTCGCAGCCATCGAAGCCTGCTGTGCCTGGGCGCCCGGCACGCAACCGCCCGGTAGCAAGGAGCATCGTAGCGATGGTTTGCTGGTCGGGCCGTTCCAGTCGTCGCCGCCCTTTGATCTGTTGATCGTGAACACCGACGGTACGCTGGCCGAGCGCAGCGGCAACGGGCTGACGATTTTCTCCCAGGCGCTCAGTGATCAGGGCCTTTTTCCGAAGGACGAGGCGTGTCTGCTCAGGGTTCATCACGACAAGGCCGATGTGCTTTCACCGGGGGAAACGTCGGTGAAAGCGGCGCGGGTCGAAGGCGTGAACGGGTTCTGGCTGGACCTGGGCCAGCCTTCGTTCGGGCCGCAAGCGGTCAGTGCGCATGATGTTGAGAGCGTGGCGTTCAACGCACGCGAACTCAGTCGTGTGCAGCCGTTGGCGTCACTCAACGCGGCATGGTCACGCAGCCAGTTCGCGCGGGTCGGCAATCCGCATTGCGTGACACTGGTGGATAACGCGGATGCCTTGCCGAGCAATGAGCAGATGCGTGAGTCGCCATTGTCCGAAGGGCTGACGCGTATCGCTTATGCCATGCCGCTGGGCGCGGGGAAGCCGTGTCCGGCGGGGGTCAACCTGCAATGGGCGATGCATGAGTCCGGGCAACGGGTGATCGCACGGGTGTTCGAACGGGGCGAGGGGCCGACCACGTCTTCGGGCACCAGCGCCACGGCGGTGGCGTGTGCGGCGTGGCGCGTGGGCTGGGTGAGCGCCGGGGAAGTGAAGGTGGTGATGCCCGGGGGCACGGCGCCGATTTTGCTGGAGCAAGAGCGGGGGGAGTTGAGGCGCGTCAGTCTGTTTGGTACGGCGCGGTTGGTGGGGTGATTGTTAGATCGCCTTCGCGAGCAGGCTCGCTCCCACAGGTTTTTGTGAACAACACATAACCCATCTGGGAGCGAGTCTGCTCGCGAAGAGGCCCGCCCGGTCAAAGAATAATCAGGCCCATTCCACCACCGGCATCGTCCGCTTCATCAACACCTTGCCCCCGCGAACCGAATACAGCGGCAACCCTTGGCTGCGGATCACCTCGTAGTCGCTTTCCGCCGACAGGATCAGCAGGTTCGCCGGCCGCCCCGGTTCCAGGCCGTAGCGATTTCCCAGGGCCAGGGCCTTGGCGCTGTTGTCGGTGACCAGGTCCAGCGCGCTTTGCAGGTTGCGATAACCCAGCATGTGACAGATATGCAGGCCCGCTTCGAGTACCCGCAAGATGTTGCCATTGCCCAGCGGATACCACGGGTCGACGATCGAGTCCTGGCCGAAACACACGTTCATGCCGGCTTCGAGCAACTCGTTGACCCGAGTCACACCCCGGCGTTTCGGAAAGTTATCGAAGCGCCCTTGCAGGTGAATGCTCTCGGTGGGGCAGGAGACAAAACTGATCCCCGAATGCCCGAGCAGGCGGAACAGCTTGGCGCAGTAGGCGTTGTCGTAGGAGCCCATGGCCGTGGTGTGGCTGGCGGTGACCCGCGAGCCCATGTCGCGGCTGCGGGCTTCTTCGGCCAGGACTTCGAGAAAGCGTGAGTGCGGGTCGTCGGTTTCATCGCAATGCACATCGACAAGACAACCGGTGCGCTCGGCCAGGTCCATCAGGAACTTCACCGAGCTGACGCCTTGATCGCGGGTGTACTCGAAATGCGGAATGCCACCGACCACGTCGGCGCCCATGTGGATCGCTTCTTCCATCAAGTCCCGACCGTTGCGGTAAGACTCGATGCCTTCCTGGGGAAAGGCGACGATTTGCAGGTCGATCAGGTGACGGCTTTCCTCGCGCACCTCGAGCATTGCCTTGAGGGCAGTCAACTGCGGATCGGTGACGTCGACGTGGGTGCGCACGTGCTGGATGCCGTGGGCGGCGAGGGCCTGGATGGTTTTCTTCGCCCGGGGCTTGGTGTCTTCCAGGGTGATGGTCACCTTGCGCTCGCCCCAGCATTCGATACCTTCGAACAGCGTGCCACTCATGTTCCAGCGCGGCTCGCCGGCGGTCAGCGTCGCGTCGAGGTGGATATGCGGTTCGACAAAGGGCGGCACCACCAGATTGCCACCGGCGTCCAGGTCCTCGGGTCCCAGGGTCGGGGCTTCGGTCTGCCGGGCAATGCTGCTGATCAGACCGTTTTCCAGGTGCAACTCATGCAGGCCTTCCTGGTTGCGCAACCGGGCATTGATGATGTGCATCGGGAGGGTCCTTTTAGAGTTCGGGTCGTCAATATCCTTACGTTAGCTCGGTAGCAGTAATTCCCGCCAGTGGCATTGATGTACACAGGCTAAATG
>NZ_SCOO01000057.1:0-23743 GCF_005502415.1 Pseudomonas sp. G(2018)
ATCATCGAACGTTAATTTTGGAAACCCACAGGGGGAGTGCGGGTGTTGAATAGATTTGTGGCATGGCCTAACGTCGCGTTATCAGCCGTCCCGCAACACAAGGCCACTCAATGCCGACCAACGGACAAGTCTCCCTCGAACGCAGTATCCCACCCCTCACTGCTTTACCGCGTCCACTGTACGCCCGGGTGGAGAGCCTCAATGCCGGCTCCTGGACACCGTCCCATCACCACGACTGGGTGCAATTTTCCTACGCCATCAGCGGTGTTCTGGGCGTGCACACCGCTGAGGGCAGCTTCTTCGCGCCGCCGCAGTGGGGGATCTGGATTCCGGCGGATCTTGAGCATCAGGTGGTGACGTCGATGCGCGCCGAAATGCGCAGCCTGTATGTGCGTCGCGAGGATTGCCAGTGGGCGGACGAGCGTTGCCGGGTGCTGGAAGTGACGCCGCTGGCCCGGGAGCTGATCAAGAGTTTTTGCCTGCTGCCCGTGGAGTATCCACAGGGCGATAGCCAGGAAGCACGACTGGTGAGCGTGCTGCTGGATCAGTTGGCAACGCTGCCGGAGGTCGGCTTCTCCCTGCCGTTGCCCCGCCATGAGCGGTTACTGGGGTTGTGCAACGAATTGATCGAAAACCCCGAAAGCAGCGTGACCTTGCAGGCGTGGGCAGAACGTTTGGGCACGTCGGAGAAAACCCTGATGCGGCTGTTTCAGCGCGAAACCGGGTTGAGCTTTCGTGGTTGGCGCCAGCGCATGCGCTTGTTGTCGTCGTTGAGTTTGCTGGAGGAGGGGGACAGCGTGACCAATGCCGCACTGGCCTGTGGGTATGATTCGACGTCGGCGTTTATTGCGGCGTTCAAGGGGTTGTTCGGGTTTACACCGGGAGAGTTGTTCAGGCAATGACGGCCCCATCGCTGGCAAGCCAGCTCCCACAGGATTTGCACTGTCCCTGTGGGAGCTGGCTTGCCAGCGATTGACCGCGAATGGCCTTCAATCAGGTACGGAACCGCCGCACCAACCCATCCAGCTCATTGGACAACCCGGCCAGGCTCTGGGAATCCAGCCGCGCCGAGTTTGCCAATTCGGCTACCAATTGCGCATCGCCATGAATCTGGCTGATGTGCCGGTTGATGTCTTCGGCCACCTGGTGCTGTTGTTCCGCCGCCGTGGCGATCTGGGTGTTCATGTCGCGGATTACGTCCACCGATTCGCGAATCTGCCCGAAGCTGCTGCGAGCTTCGCCGATGCGCGTCACCGATTGCTGCGACACTTCCAGGCTGGCGTGCATCTGCTGTGTCACCTGGCTGGTGCGTTTGGCTAGGTTGCCCAGCAGCCCGTCGATTTCCGCCGTGGAATCCGCCGTGCGTTTGGCCAGCGCCCGCACTTCGTCCGCCACCACCGCAAAACCACGACCTTGCTCTCCGGCCCGCGCCGCTTCGATGGCTGCGTTCAACGCCAGCAGGTTGGTCTGTTCGGCGATCGAGCGAATGGTGCCGAGGATCGACTGAATGTCATTGCTGTCGCGCTCCAGCTGTTGCATCGACTGGGCTGACTGTTCGATTTCCTGGCTCAGGCGATCCACGCTGCTCACGGCGGCGTCGATCTGTTGCTGGCCTTCGCGGGCCTGGCGCTGGCCGCTGTCGGCCGACTCGGCGGCCTGGCTGCAAGAGCGCGCCACTTCGTTGGCGGTGGCGACCATTTCGTGGAACGCCGTGGATACCATGTCCACCGCTTCACGCTGGCGTCCGGCGGCTTCGGCCATGTCGCTGGAGACCTGGGTCGAACTCTTGGAGGTGGCCAGGATCTTGGTGGCGGCGCCGCCGATGTTCTGGATCAGGTTGCGGATCGCGGTCAAGAACTGGTTGAACCAGTTGGCCAGTTGCGCGGTTTCGTCGCTGCCACGCACTTGCAGGTTCTTGGTCAGGTCGCCTTCACCTTGGGCGATGCCTTCCAGGCCATCGGCCACGCTGCGGATCGGACGCACGATGACGCTGGCGAAACTGGCGCCGACGATGGCGAAGATCACCGCCAGCACGGCGGCGATGATTGCGATCAACCAGGTCAGTTGAGTCGCGGTACTCATTACGTCGTTTTGTTTGATCAGGCCGATGAAGGTCCAGCCCAGTTGCTCCGACGGCCAGACGTTGGCCATGTAGCGTTCGCCATTGAGTTCGACTTCGACCAGGCCTTTGCCGGCCTTGGCCAGTTGCGCATAACCCTCGCCGAGGCTGCCCAGGGCCTTGAAGTTGTGCTCCGGTTGTTTCGGATCGACCAGCACGGTGCCGGAATTTTCCAGCAGCATCAGGTAGCCGGTTTCGCCGAGTTTGATCTGTTTGACCAGTTCGGTGAGTTGTTTGAGCGACACGTCGATACTGACGACACCGCCATTGGTGCCCAGCTTGTTGTCGATGGTGCGTACGGTACTGACGTAGGTCGTATCATTTTCGGCCCAGTAGTAGGCCTCGGTACGGAACGGCTTGCCCGGTTTGGCCTGGGCCGCCTTGTACCACGGACGCTGGCGCGGGTCGTAGTTGGCCAGCTTGGCATCGTCCGGCCACGACACGTAACCACCGGCGGCGGTGCCGAGGATGGCGTAGGCGTAGGACGGATGGGCGTTGCCCAGGTCCTGCAGGAAGCCAAAGACTTTTTTGTCCATCTCGCCTTGAGGAATGCTGGCGGCGTTGGCGTTCATGTAGGTCTTGAGGCTGTCGTCGGAGTTCGTGATCAGCGGTTGCTTGGCCAGGTACTCGACGTTTTGGCTGATGCCGTCGAAGAACAGTTGCATGGCATTGCTGACCTGACGGATTTCGCGACCGCTGTTGTCGACGAATTCGTCCTTGGCATCACTGCGCAAGTTCAGCACAACGAGGGTGGCGACCAGCACCACGGGCAAGCAGGCGATGATTGCAAACGCCCAGGTCAACTTCTGTTTGATGTTCATCCGCGCTCCAGATTTTCTTGTAGGCCCACGCAGTGCAGATGACTCGCGGTTTATTGGCAGCCGTAAACGTTGTTGATCAACCCCGTTCCCTGAGTGCGGCATCGTTATTGTTGTTGAAACGATTGTCGGACAAATCAGTTTGTCACTCAGGGCTTCGGCTGTTGCCTGTGGAAATTGAGGGCTGTTTTGAAAAATCACGCGAACGGTACGTCGGCACCCCCTCCCCCGAATGGATGGATTGCCGTATAACGAATGACTTTCGCGTGTTTGGTAATAAAGGACCCACAATAAAAGCTGATGAAGACTCCAAAACGCATTGAACCCCTGATCGAGGACGGTCTGGTCGACGAGGTGCTGCGCCCACTCATGAGTGGCAAAGAAGCAGCTGTTTACGTGGTGCGCTGCGGTAACCAGTTACGTTGCGCGAAGGTCTACAAGGAGGCGAATAAACGCAGTTTTCGTCAGGCGGCCGAGTATCAGGAAGGCCGCAAGGTACGCAACAGCCGTCAGGCCCGGGCCATGGCCAAGGGTTCCAAGTTTGGCCGCAAGGAAGCCGAAGACGCCTGGCAGAACGCCGAAGTGGCGGCACTGTTCCGCCTGGCCAATGCCGGTGTGCGGGTACCCAAGCCGTATGACTTCCTCGAAGGCGTGCTGCTGATGGAACTGGTGGCCGACGAGTACGGTGATGCCGCGCCGCGCCTGAACGACGTGGTACTGGAACCGGACCAGGCGCGCGAATATCACGCGTACCTGATTTCTCAGATCGTGCTGATGTTGTGCACCGGTCTGGTGCACGGTGACCTGTCCGAGTTCAACGTGTTGCTGACCCCGACCGGCCCGGTGATCATCGACTTGCCGCAAGCGGTGGACGCAGCGGGTAACAACCACGCGTTCAGCATGCTGGAGCGGGACGTGGGCAACATGGCGTCCTACTTCGGGCGGTTTGCCCCGGAGTTGAAGAAAACCCGGTACGCCAAGGAAATGTGGGCCCTGTACGAGGCGGGCACCTTGCACCCGGCCAGTGTCCTGACCGGTGAGTTCGACGAACCGGAAGAACTGGCGGACGTCGGCGGCATCATGCGCGAGATCGAGGCCGCACGCCTGGATGAAGAGCGCAAGCAAGCGGCCCGTGCCGCAGACGATGCGCCACCGGGCAAAACCGAAGAACCGCCTCCGCCCTGGATGCAGTGATCGGTTAATCAAAAAACCGGCCTCGGCCGGTTTTTTTGTGGGCGCAGATTTAAGATCTATGTCGCCAGAGAATCCGCCTTCGCGAGCTTGCCCGCGAAGGCGTCCGCACATCCGACATCAATGTGTCAGGCCGAAACCGGTTTGGCACAGCACCCCGACTCCAGATTCTTGAGAATCGGACAATCCGGTCGATGATCGCCTTGGCAATGCTCGACCAAATCCTGCAACGTATCGCGCAACTGCCCAAGTTCACGAATCTTCTGGTTCAACTCGTCGATGTGCTGTCGGGCCAAGGTCTTCACATCGGCACTGGCACGCTGGCGGTCCTGCCAGAGGGTCAGCAGCTTGCCGACTTCTTCCAGGGAAAACCCCAGGTCCCGGGAACGCTTGATGAACGCCAGTGTGTGCAGGTCGTCGTCGCTGTACACCCGGTACCCACTGTCGGTGCGATGGGCCGCCTTGAGCAGGCCGATGGACTCGTAGTAACGGATCATCTTCGCGCTAAGACCACTGTGGCGGGCCGCTTGGCCGATGTTCATCGCTTGTCCTCCAGATCCTCGGGTTTCCAGGTTTTCAACAGTAGCGCATTGCTCACCACGCTCACACTCGACAGCGCCATCGCCGCACCGGCCAGCACCGGATTGAGGAAACCGAAGGCCGCCAGGGGAATGCCGATCAGGTTATAGACGAAGGCCCAGAACAGGTTTTGCCGGATCTTCGCATAGGTCTTGCGGCTGATCTCCAGCGCCGCCGGTACCAGGCGCGGATCGCCGCGCATCAGGGTGATCCCGGCGGCGTGCATGGCCACGTCGGTGCCGCCGCCCATGGCAATGCCGATATCCGCCGCAGCCAGAGCAGGCGCATCGTTGATGCCGTCGCCGACCATCGCCACTACCCCTGTTTTTTTTAGAGCGGCAACTTCGGCGGCTTTGTCCGCCGGCAGCACTTCGGCGTGTACGCTCGTGATGCCCAAAGCATCGGCCACCACTTTGGCGCTGCCACGGTTGTCGCCGGTCAGCAAGTGACTGCTGATATGGCGTGCGTTGAGTTGTTGCACGGCTTGCAGTGCGCCAGGCTTGAGCGTGTCACCGAAAGCGAACAATCCCAGTACGCGCAGCGTGGGGTTTTGCTCGATCAGCCAGGACAGGGTCCGGCCTTCGGTTTCCCAGGCAGTGGCCGAACCGGCCAATTCACCTGCGTTCAATCCGCTCTCTTGCAGTAGACGCCGATTACCCAGCGCCAGCCGACGGCCATCAAGGCTGCCGGCAATGCCGCGCCCCGTCAGGGACTGACTGTCGCTGACATCGGCCACGGTCAGGCCGCGTTGTGCGCACTCATCCAGAACAGCCTTGGCCAGCGGATGCTCACTGCCGCGTTGCAAGGCGCCGGCCAGTTGCAGCAGGCGGGATTTGTCACCGTCGATGGCACTCAGGTGGGCGATGCGCGGGGCGCCAGAGGTCAGGGTGCCGGTCTTGTCGAACACCACCGAACTGACTTCATGTGCACGCTCCAGCGCTTCGGCGTCCTTGATCAGAATCCCATGACGCGCCGCCACCCCGGTGCCGGCCATGATTGCCGTCGGCGTGGCCAGGCCCAATGCGCAAGGGCAAGCAATCACCAGCACTGCCACGGCATTGATCAGCGCGGTTTCCAGGGGCGCGCCATACAGCCACCAGCCGATCAAGGTCGCGAGTGCCAGCAGCAGGACCACCGGCACGAAGATCTGGCTGACTTTATCCACCAGTTTCTGAATCGGTGCCTTGGCGGCCTGAGCGTCCTCAACCAGGCGAATGATGCGCGCCAGCACCGTTTCCGCACCGAGTGCCTGGGTGCGAACCAGTAGGCGTCCTTCACCATTGATCGCGCCGCCGGTGACTTTATCGCCGGGTTGCTTGGGGACCGGCAGGCTTTCGCCGCTGATCAACGCTTCGTCGGCATGGCTCTGGCCGTCGACCACCTCACCGTCCACCGGGAAGCGTTCACCGGGTTTGACCAATACCAGATCATTGAGGCGCAGGGCGCTGATGGCGACTTCCTGCTCGCGGCCGTCAATCACCTGAACCGCCCGCTCCGGGCGCAGCGCCTCCAAGGCGCGAATGGCGCTGGCGGTCTGGCGCTTGGCGCGGCTTTCCAGGTATTTGCCCAGCAGCACCAAGGCGATCACTACCGCCGAGGCTTCGAAATACAGGTGCGGCATGCGCCCGGCGGCGGTGGCCCATTCATAGACGCTCAAGCCATACCCGGCGCTGGTGCCCAGGGCGACGAGCAGGTCCATGTTGCCGGCACCGGCGCGCACGGCTTTCCACGCTGCGACATAAAACCGCGCGCCGAAGATGAATTGCACCGGCGTGGCCAACGCGAATTGCACCCAGGCCGGGAGCATCCAGTGCACGCCGAAGGGTTGCAGCAGCATCGGCAATACCAGCGGCAAGGCAAGGGCAATGGCCGCGATCAAGGCCCAGCGTTCGCGATGCAGGCGGGTCTGTTGGGTATCGGTTGGCGGATGATCGGCTTCCCACACGCTGGCGGCGTAACCGGCCTTGGTCACGGCGGCGATCAAGGTTTGTGCATCGACATGCCCGAGCAGCTCCAGATGCGCGCGCTCGTTGGCCAGGTTCACGCTGACGCTCTTCACCCCCGGCACTTTGTTCAGTGCCCGTTCGACGCGGCCGACGCAAGACGCACAGGTCATGCCGTCGATGCTCAGTTCCAGACTTTGCTGCGGCACGCTGTAACCGGCATTTTCCACAGCCGCCATCAGCGCCGGGAGGCTGTCGACAGGCGCCTGGACTCGTGCCTGCTCAGTGGCCAGGTTGACGCTGACGGCACTGGCGCCGATGACTTTGCTCAAGGCGCGCTCGACACGCCCGGCGCAACTGGCGCAGGTCATGCCGGCAATCGGCAGATCGAAAGTGGTGGATTCGGACATCGGTTGCACTCCCTGTAAAAGATGTCTACAGGATCAACCTTGCCATGCTGGCAAGGTCAAGCACCAATCTGCGGATTGTCGCAGGTCAAATGTGGGAGCGAGCCTGCTCGCTCCCACAAGGGATTTGTTTCAGTAACCCAGGCCCGCACGCTTGAGGTACATCCCTTCCTGAGTCATCGCAATCCGGTACTTCTGCACATCCCCGGCTCGCAGCGTGATGTTCTGCGAACCCGGTGCCAGCATGCCCGGGTTGCAGCCCGGCGCCTGGCCCGGCAGCAGTTTGAGGCGCAGGGAAATGTTGCCCGGCGGCAGGTTGAACGAGGTGCTTTGCTCCTGGAACAGCCGCGCCGACAGTTGATCGTGGATGTACACACCGATCTCGCAGTTGGTCGCGACTTCCAGCCGTTCGCGGGAAATGATCAGCACGCCATAGTCCTCCCCGGCGGCTTGGGCCGAAGGCATGGCGGCGAAGAGGCTGAGGAAGCCAAACAGGCTGAAAACTGACCAGCGCATGGCTGAATCTCCTGAGATCGAGTCATTGATGGACGCAGCTTGGCCGAGCGCGGCGCCGATTGCCAGCCCGGCAGATCACTGCAGAACTTGACCTTGCCATGGTGGCAAGCTCGACACTGCGGGCAACCTCACTCAAGCGCTTCATTAAAAGGAGTTGTCCCATGCAAGTATTCAATGTTGAAGGCATGTCCTGCGGTCACTGCGTCCGGGCCATCACCCAGGCCGTCCAGGCCAAAGACCCGGCGGCCAGCGTACGCGTCGACCTGGCGGCGAAAGAAGTCGGCGTCGAGTCCGCGTTGAGTGCCGATCAAGTGATCGCGGCGATCAGCGAGGAAGGCTATGGCGTGAAACTGGCCTGATTTTTAATAGTTAGCGAGCTATCGGAATGTTCAAGGCGTCCTTGCACGGCTAGACTGTCGGCCTGCCGACCTCTGTCCCACTGGATGCCTGATGAACTTTCGTACAATCCTGATTCTTGGCGCCTTGAGCGCATTCGGTCCGCTGGCGATCGATTTCTATCTGCCAGCGTTTCCGGCGATGGCGCTGGCTTTCGGTACGGACGAAAAACACGTTCAACTGACCCTGGCCGCTTATTTCCTGGGTTTGTCCATTGGTCAGCTGGCTTATGGGCCGGTGGCGGATCGTTTCGGGCGACGCCTTCCATTGTTGACCGGTGTCGGGCTGTTTACCGCCGCTTCACTGGCGTGTGCTTATGCACCGAATCTGGAGTGGTTGATCGGCGCGCGGTTTATCCAGGCGCTGGGCGGTTGCGCAGGGATGGTGATTGCCCGGGCGGTGGTCAGCGATAAATGCGATGCGGTGGGCTCGGCCAAGGTCTTTTCGCAATTGATGCTGGTAATGGGGCTGGCACCCATTCTGGCGCCGATGCTGGGCGGTTTGTTGGTCAATACCACCGGTTGGCAATCGATCTTCCTGGTGTTGACCGGTTTCAGCGCATTGGCCGGATTGGCCGTTGCCCTTGGCTTGCCGGAAAGCATGCCCGCCCATGTTCCACGTCAGCCCTTGTCGGGGGCATTGCATCAGTACGGTCGCCTGTTGAAGGACCCGGTATACCTCGGTCATGCGCTGACCGGCGGCATCGCTATCGCCGGAATGTTTTCCTACATTGCAGGTTCACCGTTCGTCTTCATCAAACTCTATGGCATACCGGCGGAGCATTTTGGCTGGTTCTTCGGCGCCAATGCCGCCGGTTTCATTCTGGTGGCCCAGATCAATGCGCGGCTATTGGCCAAGCGAGGTCCGGCGTCCCTGCTGACACGTACCGTGTGGATTTATCTCGGTGCCGGTTTGGCACTGCTCGCTGTCAGCGCGCTGCATACCGAGCAGCTCTGGCCGTTGCTGCTTCCCTTGTTTGTCTGCATTGCCAGCCTGGGTTGTATTCTGCCCAACGCTTCGGCCTGTGCCATGAACGGCCAGGGCGCCCGGGCCGGCAGTGCATCGGCAATGATGGGCTGCCTGCAATTCAGCGTGGCCGCCGGCGCTGCCGCGCTGGTGGGCGTTTTGCACGACGGCAGCGCCATGCCGATGGCCATGGTCATCAGCCTGTGCGGTGTTCTGGTGGTGAGCGTGGCGATGCTCACCCGACGTTTGCAAAATGCCCGGGCACTGGCGCAAGCCCAGGTTTGAGGACGGACTCAACCAACAGCGCGCTGCTGACGGTCGGGAATTTGATGGGGGGCGTGCAATCGCGCTTCGAGGGTATTGGTGAAGGCGCGGGCTTCGGCTTCGCTGCGGAACGTCACAGCATGTTGGTCCAGGCGGACCTGCCACTGGGATTTTGCCAATTCTTTTATCAGGATCTTCATTACTGACCTCCTCATGTAAAAGATTGTCTCGCAGAGGTTTCGATTGTAGTCCCGAATACGACCATCATTGTGACAAGGGGCAACTGTCGGACTGACGGTTTGTAACAAAAAATCATCGCAAAAAGATGCAGGAGCTGGCGCAGGCTTCGCCAGCTCCGACAAAAAATCTAGAACCCTTCCAGCACAATCTTGCCCTTGGATTTGCCGCTTTCCAGCAGGGCATGTGCACGGCGCAGGTTGGCCGCATTGATGGTGCCGAAGTGCTCGCCGACCGTGGTTTTCAACGTCCCGGCATCGATCAGGCGCGCCACGCGGTTGAGCAGATTGTGCTGCTCAATCATGTCTGCGGTTTCGAACAGCGAGCGGGTGTACATGAACTCCCAGTGAAGCGACAGGCTCTTGCGCTTGAGCTTGGTCACGTCCAGGGTTTTCGGGTCATCGATCAGTGCCAGTTTGCCCTGCGGCGCCAGCGCCTCGACCAATTGGTCCAGGTGATGATCGGTCTGGGTCAGGCTGGCGACGTGAGTCACCTGATCGATGCCTGCACGCTTGAGTTCCTCGCTCACCGGCTGGCTGTGATCGATCACCACATCGGCGCCCAGCGCTTTCACCCAGCTCTGGGTCTGCGGGCGTGAAGCCGTGCCGATGACGTTCAGTGCGGTGAGCTGTTTGGCCAGTTGCGTGAGAATCGAACCGACACCGCCAGCGGCGCCGACGATCAGCAGGCTCTGGCCTTCATCGGTTTTGCCTTCACGAACTTGCAGGCGTTCGAACAGTAGTTCCCACGCGGTGATCGCGGTCAACGGCAGGGCGGCAGCCTCGGCGAAACCGAGGGTTTTCGGCATATGGCCGACGATCCGCTCATCTACCACATGCAGCTCGCTGTTGCCGCCGGCGCGGGCGATGGACCCGGCGTAAAACACCTTGTCGCCAGCCTTGAACAGCGTCACGTCACTGCCGACCGCCTTGACGATGCCGGCCACATCCCAGCCCAGCACTTTTGCGGCGCCGCCTTCAGGCTGGACGTTCTGGCGGACCTTGGTGTCCACCGGATTGACCGAAATGGCTTTGACCTCCACCAACAAATCGCGGGGTCCGGCGACCGGCTCCGGCAATTCAACGTCTTGCAGGGATTTTTCGTCGCTGATCGGCAGGGACGCGTAATAGGCAATGGCTTTCATCAAAGGCTCCGAAGGTTAATAGAGGAAGAAATCAGGCGAGGGGGCGCAGGCGCTTGAGTTCGAAGTGTTCGAGAAAGTCACCGGCCTTGGCGCGGAAGTTCTGGATGTGCGCACTGGCGTCATGGGCTTGCAGGGCTTCGTCACTGCTCCAGTGTTCGATCATGTAGAAGGCCAGGGGATTGGCCAGGTCCTGATGCAAGTCGTACTGCCCACAACCGGCTTCGGCGCGGGTCGGCTCTATCAGTGCCCGCAGGTGCTGTTCAAGGACATCCTGCTGGCCGGGTTTGGCAATCAGGGTGGCGATAGCGGTAAAAGGCTGGGACATCGGTAACTCCGTGTACGGGCTGATTTCGATGGGCAGATGATTGGCTATTTCTCTTGAAGATAAAAGCCGCTAAAAGAGCAGTCTCTTTCAATATTTTTTTGATAATTGGAGTTTAGATGCTGCGTTTCGATGACTTGCAGCTGTTCGTGCGGGCGGCGGACCTGGGCAGTTTGTCGGCGGCCGCGCGGGGCATGGACATGTCGGCGGCGGTGGCCAGTGCGGCGTTGAAACGCATCGAGCAACAGCTGGGCGCCCGTTTGCTCACCCGCTCGACCCGTAGCCTGCGCCTGACCGCTGAGGGTGAAGGGTTTCTTGAATATGCCCGGGCAGCCCTGAGCAACCTCGACGAGGGGCGGCGTTTATTGGCCCGTGGCCAGGATCAGGTCAGCGGCGTACTGCAGCTGTCGGCGCCTTCGGACTTCGGTCGCAACTTGCTGCTGCCCTGGCTGGACGAGTTTCAGCGCGAGTACCCCAAGCTCACTGTTCGTTTGTTGCTGGGTGACCGCATCGCCGATCTGTTCCGCCAACCGGTGGACATTGCCCTGCGCTACGGCGAACCGGAAGATTCCAGCCTGGTGGCGCTGCCCATCGCCCCGCATAACCGCCGCGTACTCTGTGCGGCGCCGGGTTACCTGGCCCGGCATGGCGAGCCGCGGCAACTGGAGCAATTGGCCCAGCATAATTGCCTGCTGTTCATGCTCGGCAGCCGGGTCCACGATCACTGGAGTTTTCACGACGGCAAGCGCGAGGTCGGCCTGACCGTCAGCGGTGATCGTTTCAGTGACGATGCCGATGTCGTGCGGCTGTGGGCCATTGCGGGCGCCGGGATCGCCTACAAGTCGTGGCTCGATGTGGCCGCCGATGTGCTCGCCGGCCGATTGAAAGTGCTGATGCCGGAACTGCTTTGTGAGCGCGCTCCGCTGAATCTGCTGTGCGCCCATCGCGCACAATTGAGTAAGCCGGTGAACCTGTTGCGGGAAATGCTTGCCAGTCGATGCGCCCGGTTGAGCAGTCATTTTCCGGGGTTCTCGAGAATCGGTCATTAGTCGCAGGAAAAAAGCGAAATTTCCCTCAGGAACTATCACCATCAGCGGTTTGCGGAGGGCAGGAACCGACGGTCAACCCGCCTATACTAGCGCTCGCCTCATGCACGCACCGTCATGCGCAATAGTGAAGCCGCGCTGGATTGAGCCTTGTCCCATGCCTCATCGCCAGGCCTTGGCAACCGCTGTCCGGTAATGGTTCAGGTGTGCGATGGCTTTGCCTGGGTTATGGCGATTTCCACGTCTTGGCCGACGGCACATTACTGGTCAAGATGTCTCAGAGCAGTAGACGAAACGATTCAACAGGGAGTGAATTCATGAACATGCACCTTGCATCAGCCAGATAGCCACCTTGCTGGCTGACCCCAAGCGCAGCGCAATGATGTGGGCCTTGATGGACGGCTCGGCGCGCCAAGCCGAAGAACTGGCCCTGTTGGCCGGTCTGTCACCGTCGTCGGCCAGCGCCCACCTGGGACGCTTGTCCGCCGGTGGTCTGTTGAAAGTCGAAACCCGGGGACGCAAACGCTTCTTCCGCCTGGCCGCACCCGAAGTCGGCGCCGCGATCGAAGCATTGGCAAGCGCTACGCTGGCCAGCACGCCTCGGGAAGTCCCGGATATTTTCAAACACTCCACTTTTCTTGCCAAACCTCAGGCCAGACGCTCTTCCTTGTTGCGCGCCCGGCTTTGCGATGACCATCTGGGAGGTACTCTCGCTGCCGACCTGTACCAGCGTTTGCTGGATGCGGGCTGGATTGAACAGTTCGATCAACGGGTCATGATCACGCTCAAGGGCTCGACCGAGCTGGCGGCGCGGGGTGTATTCATTCAGGCGTTGGCCCATCGCAATGGCAAGTCTGCCTGTGCCTGTCCCGACTGGAGCGAAAGACGCCCGCACATGGGTGGCTCGCTGGGAGCGGCGTTGCTGCAGCTGTTTATGCAATCGGGCTGGCTGAGCCTGCCCCACGATTCGCGGGCCTTGCAGGTCACCGCGGCGGGGCAGCGTGAAATCCACCGGTTCGCCAAGGAAACAGAGCTGGAGATGGCGCTGTAGGGGCCTATGATGGCTGAGGTCCTGGCTCAGAACCTGTAGGAGCAAGCCTGCTCGCGAATGCGGTCCTCCAGTCGACATCATCGTTGACTGACGCACTGTTTTCGCGAGCAAGCCCGCTCCCACATTGGATCTTCAGCGGTCTTACGGTTTGACCAATCGCGCATCCAGACTGTTCTGCGCCAGGCGTTTGGCCTGATCCTGGGTCATGCCCAGATCGGTATACAGCGCATGGAAGTTCTCGGTGACGTAACCGCCAAAGTACGCCGGGTCGTCCGAGTTCACGGTCACTTTCACGCCGCGTTCGAGCATGTCGAGAATGTTGTGCTGCGACATGTGATCAAACACACACAGCTTGGTGTTGGACAGCGGGCATACGGTCAGCGGGATCTGCTCGTCAATGATGCGCTGCATCAAGCGTTCGTCTTCGATGGCGCGTACGCCATGGTCGATGCGCTGGATTTTCAGCAGGTCGAGGGCTTCCCAGATGTACTCGGGCGGGCCTTCTTCACCGGCATGGGCGACGGTCAGGAAGCCTTCGCCACGGGCACGATCGAATACCCGCTGGAACTTGCTCGGCGGGTGACCCATTTCAGAACTGTCCAGGCCTACCGCGACAAATGCGTCACGAAACGGCAGCGCCTGGTCGAGGGTTTTCTGTGCCTGTTCTTCGCTCAAGTGACGCAGGAAACTCAGGATCAGGCCGCTGGTGATGCCCAGTTGCTGTTCACCGTCCTTCAAGGCGGCGGCGATGCCGTTGAGCACCACTTCGAACGGGATGCCACGGTCGGTGTGGGTCTGCGGATCGAAGAACGGTTCGGTGTGAATCACGTTCTGTTCTTTGCAACGCAGCAGGTAGGCCCACGTCAGGTCGTAGAAGTCCTGGGATGTGCGCAGCACGTCGGCGCCCTGGTAATACAGGTCGAGGAATTCTTGAAGGTTATTGAAGGCATAAGCCTTGCGCAGGGTTTCGACATCGCTCCATGGCAGGGCGATCTTGTTGCGCTCGGCCAGGGCGAACAGCAGCTCGGGCTCCAGCGAACCTTCCAGGTGCAAGTGCAATTCTGCCTTGGGCAGTGCGTTCAGCCAGTCGTACATATTCTTTTCTCATCAGGTGCAGATGGTGGGCATTCTACAGACGCTAGCAGAAACAATTGGCAAAACCTGACCGAAAGGTTCATTGCATCGGACCGGAGCATTGGCTATTGCACGGTGGGCAGGGCGTCGCGTTGACCGCCGGGCAGGTGCTGATTGCGTTTATCGTCGCCGCCTCTGCAGGAACACCACAAAACACTGTGGGAGCGGGCAAGTCGAATCGTCGCACCGCCGCTCCCACATTGGGTTCAGTGTTGTGTCAGTTGCCTGCGATCAACTGCCGGGCCGCCTGGCTATGATCGGCAATCAACCCCTTCAGATCCAGACCCTCGACCTGCCCGTCAATCACTCGCCACTTGCCGCCGATCATCACCCGATCCGCCCGGTCCGCGCCGCACAACAGCAACGCCGACACCGGGTCATGGCTGCCGGAGAATCGCAGCTCATCGAGTTTGAACAGCGCCAGGTCAGCCTGCTTGCCCACTGCCAGTTCGCCAATGTCGCTGCGGCCGAGCAACTGCGCCGACCCCTTGGTAGCCCAGCCCAACACGCGTTCCGGGGTGATTTTCTCGGCGCCATAGCGCAGGCGCTGGATGTACAGCGCCTGACGCGCTTCGAGGATCATGTTCGACGCGTCGTTGGAGGCCGAGCCGTCCACGCCCAGGCCCAGCGGCGCACCGGCGTCGGTCAGTTCGATACTGGGACAGATGCCCGAAGCGAGGCGCATGTTCGAACTCGGGCAATGGCAGATACCGGTGCCGGCCGCGCCGAGGCGAGTGATTTCATCCGGGTTGAAGTGGATGCCGTGGGCCAGCCAGGTACGCGGGCCGAGCCAGCCGACGCTGTCCAGGTAATCCACGGTTCGCAGACCGAAGCGTTGCAGGCAGAAGTCTTCTTCATCGAGGGTTTCCGCCAGATGCGTGTGCAGGCGCACATCGAGTTTGTTGGCCAGTTCGGCGCTGGCGGACATGATTTGCGGCGTCACCGAAAACGGCGAGCAAGGTGCCAGGGCGATCTGGATTTGCGCGCCGTCACCGCGTTCGTGGTATTCGGCGATCAAGCGCTGACTGTCGTCGAGAATCACCTGACCTTCCTGCACAGTCTGCTGCGGGGGCAGCCCGCCGTCCTTTTCGCCGAGGCTCATCGAACCGCGGGTCAACATGGCGCGCATGCCCAGTTCGCGAACGCTCTCGACTTGCACGTCGATGGCGTTTTCCAGGCCTTGTGGAAACAGATAGTGGTGGTCGGCTGCCGTGGTGCAACCGGACAGCAGCAACTCGGCCAACGCAACTTTGCTGGCGAGGGCGAGTTTTTCAGGGGTCAAGCGTGCCCAGACCGGGTACAGGGTTTTCAGCCACGGGAACAATGGCTGGTTGACCACCGGCGCCCAGGCACGGGTCAGGGTCTGATAGAAGTGATGGTGGGTGTTGATCAGGCCCGGCAGGATCACATGCTCGCGGGCGTCGAAGACTTCTTTGCAAGGTGTGGAGGGCTGCTGGCCCAGGCTGAGCACTTCGACGATCACACCGTCTTGCAGCACCAGGCCGCCACGGGCATCGAGACCGTTGGCCGTGAAAATGGCGAGGGGATTTTTTAACCAGGTACGGGTCGCAGGCATGTTGGCCGGCTCCTCTGAAAGTTGGGTTCAGGGTTGCCAGCTCAGTGTTGCCCTGTCTGCTGATCCAGGGTCGCCGGGGAGGCGAGGTGCGAAGTGTCGAACAAAAGCGCGTTACGGGCAAGCTTCGCCCGACCGGGCGACGAACAACCCTGTGGGAGCGGGCTTGCCCGCGAAAGCGGTGTGACAGACACATTTTCGTTGGATGTGCCGCCGTCATCGCGAGCGAGCCCGCTCCCACATTTTTGAATTGTGGGGTTACCAGGGAATAGTCTCACCCCGATAATTCACAAAATGATGCCCGCCCTTGCCGACATAGGCATTCACCTGGTCGACCAATCCGCGCGTACTCGTTTCCACATCGATATCGGCACCTTCACCGCCCATGTCGGTTTTCACCCAGCCCGGATGCAGTGACAGCACCGTGAGTTTTTGCTCGCCCAATTGTTCGTTCAGCTGCGTGACGAAGCTGTTGGTCATCGAGTTCAGTGCGGCTTTGCTGGCCTTGTACAGCGCCAGTTCCGGTGCGTCGGGCATGGTCACGCTGCCAAGTACCGAACTCATGAACGCCAGCACACCGGTGTCCGGGCGAATCTGGCCGATGAAACGCTGGGCCAGGTTGATCGGTGCCACGGCGTTGGTGAAAAACAGCTGCCCGACTTCGGCCAGCGTCGCACCGCCCGGTGTCTGCACGTCCGGCCCCTTGACTCCGGCGTTGACGAACAACAGGTCGAACACTTCGCCCTTGAGTTGCTGACTCAAGGCAAGCACCGCCTGCTGATCGTCCATGTCGAGTTTTTCCACCCGCACTTTGCCCAGGGCCTGCAAGGCCTCGGCGTTTTGCGGATTGCGCACGGTGGCGGTGACTTGCCAGCCGTCGGCCAGCAGGGTTTTCACCAGACCGAGGCCCAGCCCCCGGGAGGCACCGATGATGAGTGCGGTTTTTGCCGTGGACATATGTGCTTCCTTGATAGTTGATAATCACGGATTCAGTGGACAGCGTTGACCAAGACGTTGCTGCAATTCGCCTCGTAGCATACTCAGTTCGGCCATTCGGTTTTCGATCAGCTTGAGCTTGTCTTGCAGCAACTGCGTGACCGCGCTGTCCGGATCGGGCGACTGCCATAACGCAGCGACGTTATGACCGATCTCAGCCAAGGTAAAGCCCAGTCGTTGAGCCGTCTTGATATACAGCACCAGCTGCACTGTGTCGGCCGGGTAATCGCGATAACCGTTGGCGCTGCGTTGCGCCGCGATCAATCCACGTTGTTCGTAGAAGCGCAGCGTGTCGCGGCTGACTTCGCTGGCTCGGGCTAATTCACCGATGCGCATCATGACATCTCGAGAGGGCTTGACCCTGGAGCATACTCCAGGCTTTAGCCTTGTTGCTCCCTGAATTGATGGAGCAAGGTCAATGTGGACAACTACGCAGTATCGTCAACTGGTGCGCGGCAGCGCGTGGTACGACTTGATCGTCACGGCTGCGTTTGCCACGCCGTGGAGTTTTGCTGCGGTACACGGGTTTTTGTTGAGTCTGAGCCAGGCTTTCAACCTGCCCGGCGAGCTGCCACCGTTCGAGCCGGTACACATGCTGATGGCGAATCTGTTGGGGTCGATTGTTTGCGTGTGGGCGGTACTGCGTATTCGTGATCCGCAGCAGGTGTATGGGCGGTATGACGCGGTGGCGAGGTTTTTGTTTGCGGCTTGGCAGGTTTATGCACTGGCCCATGGTGCGAGTTCGCTTTTGGCGATTTTCTTGTTCTTTGAGTTGTCGTGGGGAGTCGTTCAAATATTGCCGATAAGTCAGTCAACTCAATCAGGGTCGGCACCACTTGAGGGCAATGCGACTCAGCGGGCTTAAGGTTTGCGCAATACTGTTTGATCAAAAAATGAGCAGTCTGCGGCGGCCCATGCCGGATAGGGTACCGAGAGACCCATGAACGGGTTATCCACAGATTGCTCCACAGTATTTGTGCGCAAGCGCAAAGGTCGGGCATAAGCGCAGGGCGGTTATCTTCCAAAGGCGATAAACCGCTCTAAGTATATGTTTTTGCGTGGTTTTTGAGTTTTTGATGGCAAATTGGACGAAAAGTGAGCAAAGCCCGCAAAGCCGCATGACAGAAGGGTTACAGCGGTATGTGCTCAGGTTATCCACAGCCGGGTACACAGTAGATGTGGGCAACTGCCAGCTGCATCGACAATCGGAAATGCCCCAAAAGATCGCAGCCATGCAGAGCTGCCGAAGGCTGCGATCTTTAAATCTTTAACGCTCCAGCAAAATCCGCCCGCGACTCAAATCGGCGAGGTGCGATTGCAACGTGGCGATCTGCTCCTCACCGACTGCCAACTGCAACTCAACGCCATTGGCCGTGAAATCCTCTTGAACGATCAGTCCTCCGAGTTCCGCGACCCGCAGTTTGACCAACGCAAGTTCACCAAACGCGCAGGCACAACGTAGCGGCACCCGACTGATCAACTCGATCTTCGGCGCCGCTTGCAGGCATTTGTTGGCACCACCGCCATAGGCCCGGGCGAGTCCGCCGGTGCCCAGTTGAATGCCGCCATACCAGCGAATCACCAACACAGCGACCTGATCGCAATCCTGCGCGTCGATCGCTGCCAGTATCGGCCGGCCAGCAGTGCCCCCCGGCTCGCCGTCATCGGTGCTGCGGTACTGATCACCGAGCTTCCATGCCCAGCAATTGTGGGTGGCGTTCAGGTCGCTGTGCTGTTCGATAAACGCCTGGGCTTCAGCGGGGCTGCCGATTGGCGCGGCGAAGGTAATGAAGCGGCTTTTGCGGATCTCTTCGCGGTATTCGCAAAAGCCACTGAGGGTAAAAGGCATAAGCGTCTTAAATGGTTGGCTTCAGGCCGCAGCCTTTGAGAATGATGTGGATCAGGTTGTTGCCGGCGTCTTCCATATCCTGCTTGGTCAACTTGGAGCGACCGGTGACACGGCAGATCTGAGTGGCGAAGTCGGCGTAATGCTGGGTGCTGCCCCACAACAGGAAGATCAGGTTGACCGGATCGACCGGGTCCATTTTGCCAGCGTCGATCCACCCTTGAAACACCGCGGCCCGGCCCTGGAACCAGGCGCGGTAGTCCTGATTGAAATACTCGCTCAGGCATTCGCCACCGCTGATGACCTCCATGGCGAAGATTCGCGAGGCTTGCGGCTGACGCCGAGAAAACTCCATCTTGGCGCGGATGTAGCGGGTCAACGCTTCGGCCGGATCGTCCTCGGCAGTCAGTGTGTTGAAGGTGCTGTCCCACAACTCGATGATGTTGCTCAACACCGCCACGTACAAACCGAGCTTGTTGGTGAAGTAGTAATGCAGGTTCGCCTTTGGTAACCCGGCATTCAGGGCGATGGTGTTCATGCTGGTGCCTTTGAACCCGTGACGGGCGAACTCGTCTTCGGCGGCTTTGATGATGGTCTCTTCGTTCTTCTGACGAATTCGGCTGGCGGGTTTGCCGCCGTGAGCTGGGACTTCAAAGGTCATAGGCACTTCCGGTCAGGTGGGTGGGTGCGGCCAGTGCGTTGATAGCGCACCCATAAGTTACACACAAGTCCTGAGACGAAAATTCCAGGTACGGTGGTGTTCAACGCGTCGCTGCCAGGCTTTCAAGGAAACTTTCCAGCACCAGATGAGGGCGACGGCCCTTGCGCGTGACCGAGGCGAGGCTCAAGTCATAGAAGCGCGCTTTTGGTTTCAACGCACGCAATCGACCCTGTTGTACCCAGAGGCTGGCGTAATGATCCGGCAGATACCCGATGTAGCGCCCGGTCAGGATCAGGAAGGCCATGCCTTCACGGTCCGACGCACTGGCTGTGCAATTGAGCGCCTGATAATGGGCCTGGATTTCCGCTGGCAAACGGAAGGTCGGTGCGATGGCGTCTTGACTGTTGAGGCGCGCATCGTCCAGTTGCTTGTCATCGACATAAAACAGCGGGTGGCCAACCGCGCAGTAGAGCAGCGAGCGTTCACTGTAGAGCGGTTGATATTCCAGCCCCGACAGCGCACTCGCCTGCGGTACCACGCCGACATGCAAGCGACCGTCGAGTACGCCTTGCTCCACTTCGTTGGGGGCGATCATACGGATCTGGATCTGCACGTCCGGCCCACGCTCCTTCAATTGCGCCAGGGCATGGGTAATGCGCATGTGTGGCAGGGTGACCAGGTTATCGGTGAGTCCGATGGTCAGTTCGCCGCGCAAGTGCTGGTGCAGGCCATTGACCTCTGTACGGAAACTTTCCAGTGCACTCAATAGCTGCAGAGCCGATTGATAAACCTCGCGGCCTTCTTCGGTCAGGGAAAAGCCGGCGCGGCCACGTTGGCACAGGCGCAAGCCGAGGCGCTGCTCCAGATCGCTCATCTGTTGGCTGATCGCCGAGCGGCCAATACCAAGCACGCTTTCGGCGGCAGAGAAACCACCGCACTCGACCACGCTGCGAAAAATCCGTAGCAGGCGTATGTCGAAGTCGCTGACTTGCGCCAGTGGGTCGGGGCGGCGGCTGCTCATGGTTGTTACTCGATAGTTTAGTCAGAGGCTGACTAAAGGTTACAAAAGTTGAATTTCACCGACTTTATCCCCGTGGCAATTTAGCTGCAACAACGGTTTTCAATCCCTACGCCGCTTATTGCCTTGCGAGGTTTCCCGATGAACTTACCTGAAAACGCCCCGACTTCCCTGGCCAGCCAGCTCAAGCTCGACGCGCACTGGATGCCATACACCGCCAACCGTAACTTCCAGCGCGATCCGCGTCTGATTGTGGGGGCCGAAGGCAGCTGGCTGATCGATGACAAGGGGCGCAAAGTCTATGACTCGCTGTCGGGTCTGTGGACTTGCGGCGCCGGGCACACCCGTAAGGAAATTCAAGAGGCGGTGGCCAAGCAGCTGGGCACCCTCGATTACTCGCCAGGCTTCCAGTACGGTCACCCACTGTCGTTCCAGCTGGCAGAAAAAATCACTGACCTGACGCCGGGCAACCTGAACCACGTGTTCTTCACCGACTCCGGCTCCGAGTGCGCCGACACGGCCGTGAAGATGGTGCGTGCCTACTGGCGCCTCAAAGGCCAGTCGACCAAGACCAAGATGATCGGTCGCGCCCGTGGCTACCACGGCGTGAACATCGCCGGCACCAGCCTCGGTGGCGTCAATGGCAACCGCAAGCTGTTCGGTCAGGCGATGATGGACGTCGATCACCTGCCGCACACGTTGCTGGCGAGCAATGCTTACTCGCGCGGCATGCCGGAGCAGGGCGGTATCGCCCTCGCCGATGAGCTGCTCAAGCTGATCGAACTGCACGATGCTTCCAACATCGCCGCCGTGTTCGTCGAGCCATTGGCCGGTTCCGCTGGCGTGCTGGTTCCGCCACAGGGTTACCTCAAGCGTCTGCGCGAGATCTGCGACCAGCACAACATCCTGCTGGTGTTCGACGAAGTGATCACCGGTTTCGGCCGTACTGGCACTATGTTCGGTGCCACAACCTTCGGTGTGACTCCGGACCTGATGTGCATCGCCAAGCAAGTCACCAACGGTGCGATCCCGATGGGCGCGGTGATTGCCAGCTCCGAGATCTATCAGACCTTCATGAACCAGGCGACACCTGAATACGCGGTGGAATTCCCTCACGGCTATACCTATTCCGCCCACCCGGTGGCGTGCGCCGCGGGCCTGGCAGCACTCGACCTGCTGCAAAAGGAAAACCTGGTGCAGAGCGTGGCCGAAGTCGCACCGCATTTCGAAAATGCGCTGCATGGCTTGAAAGGCACGAAAAACATCATCGACATCCGCAACTATGGCCTGGCCGGTGCCATCCAGATCGCACCGCGTGACGGCGATGCCATCGTGCGTCCATTCGAAGCGGGCATGGCGCTGTGGAAAGCCGGGTTCTACGTGCGCTTCGGCGGTGACACCCTGCAGTTCGGCCCAACCTTCAACAGCAAGCCACAAGACCTTGATCGTCTGTTCGACGCGGTCGGCGAAGTGCTGAGCAAGATCGACTGATTTCTCCCTCTATATAGATGCAAACGACAGGCGCCCTGAAGCGGCGCCTGTGGACAACTTTTTCAGGAGCTTCCATGAGCGTTATTCCGCATTTGATCAATGGTGAGCTGGTTACCGAAACCGGCCGCAGCACTGACGTGTTCAACCCGTCCACCGGCCAGGTTATCCACAAGCTGCCGCTGGCCAGCCGCGAAACCATTCAACAAGCCATCGATGCTGCCAAAGCCGCGTTCCCGGCCTGGCGTAACACACCAGCGGCCAAGCGTGCCCAGGTGATGTTCCGTTTCAAGCAACTGCTGGAGCAAAACGAATCGCGTATTGCCCAACTGATCAGCGAAGAGCACGGCAAGACCCTGGAAGACGCTGCCGGCGAATTGAAGCGTGGTATCGAGAACGTTGAATTCGCTTGCGCTGCACCGGAAATCCTCAAGGGCGAATACAGCCGTAACGTCGGCCCGAACATCGATGCCTGGTCGGACTTCCAGCCACTGGGTGTAGTGGCCGGTATTACTCCTTTCAACTTCCCTGCCATGGTGCCGCTGTGGATGTATCCCTTGGCGATCGTGTGCGGCAACTGCTTCATCCTCAAACCGTCCGAGCGCGATCCGAGTTCGACATTGCTGATTGCGCAACTGCTGCTGGAAGCCGGTCTGCCGAAAGGTGTGCTGAGCGTGGTGCACGGTGACAAGGTTGCGGTGGATGCGCTGATCGAAGCCCCGGAAGTCAAAGCGCTGAGTTTCGTTGGTTCGACACCGATTGCCGAATACATCTACGCCGAAGGCACCAAGCGTGGCAAGCGCGTCCAGGCACTAGGCGGAGCGAAGAACCATGCGGTGCTGATGCCGGATGCCGATCTGGATAATGCAGTCAGCGCACTGATGGGCGCCGCTTACGGTTCCTGTGGGGAGCGCTGCATGGCGATCTCGGTTGCAGTGTGCGTGGGTGATCAGGTTGCCGATGCGCTGGTGGCCAAGCTGACGCCGCAGATCAAGGCGCTGAAAATCGGCGCTGGCACTTCGTGCGGTCTGGACATGGGGCCTCTGGTCACCGGCCAGGCGCGAGACAAGGTCAGTGGTTATGTCGACGATGGTGTGGCAGCGGGCGCGACGCTGGTAGTGGACGGTCGTGGACTGAGCGTGGCCGGTCATGAAAACGGCTTCTTCCTTGGTGGCTGTCTGTTCGACAACGTCACACCAGAGATGCGCATCTATAAAGAAGAAATCTTCGGGCCGGTATTGTGTGTTGTCCGGGTCAGCAGCCTGGAAGAGGCGATGCAACTGATCAACGATCATGAATATGGCAACGGCACCTGCATCTTCACCCGCGATGGGGAAGCGGCACGGTTGTTCTGCGATGAGATTGAAGTCGGTATGGTCGGCGTCAACGTGCCGTTGCCGGTCCCGGTGGCTTATCACAGCTTTGGCGGTTGGAAGCGCTCGTTGTTTGGTGACCTGCATGCTTATGGTCCGGATGGCGTGCGTTTCTACACCCGCCGCAAAGCCATCACCCAGCGCTGGCCACAGCGCGCGAGTCATGAAGCTTCGCAGTTCGCTTTCCCTAGCTTGTAAGTCGAAGGGAAGAAGGCCGGCCTCTTTAGGCCGGCCTTCGCGTTTTTGGGGCTTTTTTGACCTATATGACATATTTATGAAAATAGCGGTTGACGTCAGATCTCAGGTGTCTATAATTCGCCCCACTTCCGGCGCAGTCGAAACGGAAAACTCCTTGGTAAACAATGAGTTGCGCAGTTTTCGACAGCGGGTTGCTTCAGGTCATCGAAGCCGAAAGGGAGTTGAAAAAGAGGTGTTGACAGCAGCGAGTAACGCTGTAGAATTCGCCTCCCGCTGACGAGAGATCGAAGGCGCAAGTGATTGAAGTTGTTAAGGAAATCCTTGAAAGCTTCGAAAAATAATCACTTGACAGCAAATGAGGCTGCTGTAGAATGCGCGCCTCGGTTGAGGCGAAAGCTCTTAACCAACCGCTCTTTAACAACTGAATCAAGCAATTCGTGTGGGTGCTTGTGGTATC
>NZ_SCOO01000058.1:0-21184 GCF_005502415.1 Pseudomonas sp. G(2018)
GTGTTAGGGGATGGGTCAGGGGATCCCCGTGCAGGCGGTGGGGTTCGTGGGTGATCGGTGCTCCTGCAGGTGCCGGCGGCGCCAGGTGGCCATGCCCTGCCCTGCTCTTTCCCGCGGCTGATCGCGCACCTGGTGCACGTCGGTCGACGCGCCCGGGCCAGCACCTGGTCAGCTCCTCGATGCCGGCGGCGCCGGCAGCTGCTGCAGGTGATCGCGATCGAGGCCGGTGCCGATCGGCACCGCGCGGCCGGCGATCGCCGGTGAAGCACATCCAGGAGAGGGTGAGGGTGTTGGCCAGAAAATCTGCGCTCGATCGGCGCGGCGGGGTTGGGCGACGTCCTGGGCCTGGCACTGCGTGAGACGCCGGCTGCGCCGCACATCACAGTGCTTCGGTGCGCGACCAGGTTGTTGCGATACGAGGCTCAAGACCGGCAAGTAAAAAGGCCGGCAAATTTGCCGGCCTTCATAGCACTACATCCGGAGTCGCATTTTCTCCTGCGTTGGCTTGGCGTCCTCTGCATAGGACAGTGGTTTCCAAGTCGAAACATGGTTGTCATCAGCCTGTATCAGCTTGAGTTCAGTCATGACGTCACGAACATCCTGTCGAAGCATTTCAAGTTTTGCTTGTTGAGGGAACGGTTTGTCCTTCTCCACGATCGCACGACTATGCTCAAGCTTCTCTTTGACTCGGTACTCTTCCGCCTCCTGCCTCCAGCCTTCAAACTTGCCCAGAAAGTTGTCAACTCGACTGGTGAAACCGGCCAGGCTGAATTTGTCATCGACGGTGTAGCGAAGATTTTCAGGCTCATAGCTGTCGACGCCGGCGAGTGAGAACTGGATGGTGTCTCGGCGCGCATGGACCTCGATGTCGAAGCCACGGTAATTGCCTACCTTGATTATTCCAGGGGCTTCGGCCAGCGACTGGGCGCGTGATTCGACAGCTTTTTTCATGCTGTACATGATCTGGCTGAGCAAATGGTCACGCTCTTTCTCGCGATACACCTTGTCGTTGATCTTGAAAGCGAACTCAGGACCGGTGTTAGCGTCACGCAAATCTATCTCCGCGCTGCAGCGTTTCACGGTCCGGTCTGCACGCAAGTCGGCGCCGGCGAGCCAATCCAGTCGGCTTTCGAGACTGTGCAGGTTGCGCTTGTGGTTTGAGTAAACAGCCTCAATTTTCTTCAGGTCGGCACTCAATTTCACCTGCAGGAAGATCAGCGGGTTACCAGTTGCTGCAGCTTTCATCTCAGCCGCGTTGGCCGCTTCGCTGGCCACGTCCTCGATCTCCCGCTGCAGCGTATCGCCCTTGCGGAATTGCTCAATGCCAGATGCCTTGTATTCGATGGTCTGCCACATCCGGCTGTCGTAGGTCTGCTTTGTGGCGTAGCGAAGGATCTCAACCTCGAAGAGGTCAGGATCCTGCTCGTAGAACAGGTTGCCCTGGCGGATGATGCGGCCTTCGCGCTGCTCCAAGTCGCTGGGACGCCATGGGGCATCAAGGTGATGCTCCGCGACCAATCTCCGTTGTACGTTTGTGCCCGCGCCCATTTTCGCGGTCGATCCCAAGCAGATTCGAACATCTCCTCTGTTGATTTCATCGAACAGCTTGGACTTCTGCAGGTCGGTGCTGACCTCGTGAATGAAGCGCACCTGGTGCTCGGGTATGCCCCGGGCAATCAACTTGGCTTTGATGTCGTCATACACACTGAATGAAGATCCATTGGCCAGGAGTTCGTCCATGGAAATTGCCGGCAGATCGTCGTCCGTTTCATCTTCATCGCCAGAAGCAACGACCACTGAGCTTCTTTTCAGCTTCGGCGTAGACAGATCGCAGAACACAAGCTGAGTGCCTTTGCGGTCATTCCACTCGGACCAGATCCGGTGAATATTCTCGACCGCGACGTTGATTTTGCTACCTGGGTGGTCGTCAGCATTCGGATCGATCAGTCGGAAGTCGAGTCCTGCCTTTCGTGCTTCATTGGTGATCTTCAGCGGGTTGTCGATTCGCGGATCTTTCGGAAGGTTTTCCATGCGATGGATGATCGAGCCCTTGTTCCATTCCTTCATCATGATCCCATCGGCGCGATACACCGTCTGGCCGTGAAGGTCTTTCATCACAGTCTGCACACCCATGAACTCGGCTTGATCCTCCGATCGCTCAACCACAATGTTCTGCGGTCGACCACCTTTCACGCGCGGTACCGGGAATCGGCTGCCCCGCTCTTGTGCCTGACGATCAAGATCTGCCTTCGTGATGACGTCCGCAAACACTCGGTACTGTGCCATCAGTTCCGGGACATTTTGAAACTTCGAGAATCGGCTGTTCAGTTTGTAGTTGACGCCAGTAGCGTCGAGCTCCCACCCCGATACGACCTGGCCAAAGGTACTGGCCCATGCGTCAAAGTGGACAATTCCGCGGGCCTTCAACTCGTCGTACTGCATGTAGCGCTGCATGGTGTACAGCTCAGCGATTGTGTTGCTGATAGGCGTGCCGGTGGCAAAGAAAACCCCACGGCCGTCGTTCCGCTGCTGCAGGTAGCGGCACTTCACAAACAGGTCGAACGCCTTTTCGGAACCTGCAAGATTGCCCAGACCGGAGATGCGGCTTAGCGCGGTGGTGATGTACAGGTTCTTAAATTCATGGGCTTCATCCACGATCAGCGCATCAACCCCGAGATCAGCGAAGCTGACAGCCTGGTCTTTCGATCCGGTGTCTGCTTTACGCTCCAACCGCTCTTTCATGCGCTCGCGAGCTTTCTCCATCTCCTTGATTGTGATCCGGTCACCGTTCTCCTCCTTCAGCTGGCGCATCGCCTGAGTCAGGTCACGGATCTGCTCGTTCAGAATATTGGAGAGCGTTTCCTCGGGCATGCCGATTCGCTTGAATGAGCTGTGGGCCACAATGACAGCATCCCAATCGCCGGTAGCGATTCGGGCAAACAGCTTCTCGCGATTGTCCTTCTTAAAGTCGGCCTTCTCGGCGACCAGGATGTTCGCGTTCGGGTACAGGGAGTAGAAGGCGTCCTTCCACTGCAGCAGCAGGTGATTGGGAACGACCAGCATGGGTTTATTCATCAACCCCATGCGCTTACTTTCCATCACGGTGCCAACTGCCACCAACGTTTTGCCCGCTCCCACAACATGGTCAAAGAGCGCGGTGCCGTCCTGAATCCCACGCCAGATTGCGTCCTTCTGGTGTGGCCGCAGGGAGATGTCCAGAGACGCGCCTGGCAGCTCAAGATGA
This sequence comes from Pseudomonas sp. G(2018), assembly GCF_005502415.1. NCBI lineage: Bacteria > Pseudomonadati > Pseudomonadota > Gammaproteobacteria > Pseudomonadales > Pseudomonadaceae > Pseudomonas > Pseudomonas sp. G(2018). The sequence continues at coordinate 3,245 of NZ_SCOO01000058.1, forward strand.
GAACCGTCGTAGTGCGCGGCGACGTTCGTGTTGAAACGATCGTTGTAGATCCGCGATAGCCGCTCACGGCGGTCCTTGTCCTCCCAAACCCAATCAAGGAAGGCCTGGCGAATTTCATCCGCTTTCTGATTAGCCGCTGCCGTCTGAACGTCGTTGATTCGGTAGATCTTGTTGCCACGATCATCCTTGCCGACTTCGTCACGGACCTGGATCGCATGGCCCAGGAGTATGGCTTCAACGAGCTGGTGCGCCGGGTAGCGATCGGTACCCCACGTTACGTTGCCAGTGGTGTGATCGGCGGCGCCGATCTTCGCCATGTACTTGCCCAGTGACGGCTGGTACGAAACCCTGCATGCCACCCGGCCAAGCAAATGCCTGACAAACTCTTCCACGTCCAAGTCGGGAACCCAGGTGGACCCGAGTTGCACCCGAATGTCCACGGGCTCGATGTCCGCTGGTTGTACGACTCGCAACGCCTCGACGTTTTCGATAAAACGCGGATTGAGCTCAGCTGCGACAACTGCCGCTTTCAGCTTGTCCTTCACATTGCCAGAGAGATATTGGTCAGCTGTTTCCCAGCGCTGCAGTAACGGGTTTTGGTAGATCAGCCCCTTCAGGTCGGCAATGAGCTCGTCCTCAGGTTTGCCGGAAAGCCTCATCATCCTCGGCAGGTCGATCCGTCCGGACTGATTCATAGAGACAACCAGGGCGTCCTTGGCCGTTTCAACCTGGGTGACTTCTACGCGAGGGCTCATCACTCGTCTTGAGAAGATCGCCGCTTTTTTCGCCGAAGGCGCGCGGGGATCTACGCCGTGTTTCTTCGCCGTTTCAGCCGACACGCCCTTGTCGTAATCGCTCTCCAGGGCGTGGATCAGTGGATATTCAGGATCTTCACTCATCGCTAGACGGTTGGCCTGGGCACTGACGTGACCGAACTTGCGCAGGAACAGGTCGTAAGCCTGGTTCAGCGCCTGGCGTTTGCTAGCCAGTTCGAAATCAGTTGAAGAGTCCGACTGCTCTCCTTGCATCAGATCACGCAAGGCTTCACGTATCTGGATCATGCCCTTGATGCGTTCACCGGCACGTTCATTCTTTGGCTCGATGACGACATAGTCGTGGTCTGCCAGCAAGTCGGGCAAGCGACGAGCGATACGCCCATCTGGAATAAGAAAAAACGAACCGACCTTTAGCGCATCAGGTAGCACCAGGGCTGGCTTTTCCGGAGCATCAGAGTTAACGCGTTCGCCTGGATTTCGGGCGGGGGTATATCCGTTCACCGGTAGCACGGATAGCCGCTCGGCGATCGCGAGCGCTAGGTTCTGACCTGGCTCTGCCACAAGCTCCGCAGTTTCACGGTGCATGTTGCGAGCGAGCACCATCGTGCCGGCCATCTGCTGCGGGTTCTCGATGAAGTACTGGTTGAGGGTGATTGGCGAACCTGTCTCACGGTCACGTATTTCACCGACATTCACCCAGCCCTTATCCGTTTCTTCGCCGGCGGCCGCCTTGCGGAAGAACACGATATCGGTGGTAACTTCGGTGAGCGCGTTGCGTTTGAACGCATTGTTTGGCAGGCGGATCGCCCCGAGAAAGTGGGCTTTGTCGGCGATATACGACCGGGCGGATGAGTTGTTGGCATCAAGGAAATAGCGACTTACAACCTGGGCCATCACGCCGCCTTCGCGGAGTTTGTCGAGTGACTTGGCGAGGAAGTAGTTGTGGATCGAGAATCCACTGATATCGCGGTGATGCGGGTCGTAGAGTGACTGACTGCCAAACGGCGGGTTGCCTATGACCGCATCAAAGTAACCTGCTGGAATCACAACGTCCTGAAGGCCCTTGTTGATGTAGGTGGCTTCGGGATAGAGCTGCTTGCCGATGTCCGCTGTGAGAGGGTCGAGCTCGACGGCGGTGAACTTCGATTTTTCACGCAACGCCGAGGGGATCAAACCTATGAAGTTGCCGGTGCCGGCGGCTGGCTCAAAGATCTTGCCGCCGTCGAAGCCCATCTGCTGGAGGCCTTGATAAATGCCCCCAATGATCACCTCGGAGGTGTAATGGGCATCCTGGGTCGAACGTCGGGCTCGCTCGAACTCGTCCTGAGTAAGCAGTTCAGACAACTGGCGATATTCCGCTTGCCAGTCGTTGTTCTGGTGGTCAAAGGCCTGCGGGAGCCCACCCCAACCGACATAGCGCACCAGCGTGGCTTGTTCGAGCGGCGTCGCCGATCGGGATTCAGATGTGAGCTGTTTGAGGAGCTCCAGTGCAGCGATGTTGTCCTTGAATTTGGCTTTTGCCCCACCGTCGCCGAGATTGTCGTCTGCGCTGATGGTGTAGTTGCTGCGCGGTGTTACAGCTCTGTATTGATCTCGTTCTGCGCGAGGATCTCGTGAGCTGCGCTGCCCGCCTGCAGCAATTCGAACGCTTGATTGAGCACGTTCTGTTCGATCGTCTGTTGCTCCAGCAAGCGGCCGAGCAAGATCACTTCCCCCTCCGCTTCCAGGGCTACCAGCCGATCCGGGGTGTTGAACGCCCAACGGTCGAGGATCTTCCAGCCCTGCAGGCTGTACGAGGGAGAACTCCGGACTGCTTGAAGCGTTTCCGCTTTCAAGATTTTCGAGGCGATTTCCAGCGGTTGTTGTTGTCCGATCAGCATGGGTGACTCCTTGGTCGTCATCGTGGTCCATCTCGGCTTCGAGAACCTGGATGGTTTCTAATGTTTTGTTGAAGGTGAAATCGAACGAGAACTGGTCAAGGTTCTCACTGGGTTGTCGACGTCGTGCCACTGCCTACGCTCCTGCATGGTTTGTATTGTAGGCAGTATACAAAATACTTCCTAACAAACCAGCCCGAGCGCAGTTAAGCCCTACTGCTACAAGGTCAAGTGCCGCGTTTAGATGACCTTAGGAAGTAGTAGCGCCAAGCCAGAAGCCCGAATATCCCCAGATTCACTCCGAATCGCAGCCAGTTCGCGTTGGATGGGTGGGTTGGTACGTTAAAGCCGGCGAACAAGAACAACGCACTGAGCAATAATGCAAGGATGGCCAGCAGCAGGATGCCTAGGTGCTTCTTCATTGGTCAGAACCTCCTTCACGCGCACTTGCTGAATAATCCACTCCGCCGGTTTTCAACATGACCAGGCCGTGACGCTCAAAAGCACCTATCAGTGCCAGGAGTGTTAATTTTTGGGGCTCCACCTTCCCAGACTCGAAATTCTTGATCGTCCGCAGAGCGGCTTTGCTCTCGCGGGCAAGATCCGGCTGACTCCAGCCCAATAGTGCCCTTGCTGCTTTGCACTGATTGTTTTTCATGTGATTCTCTAAATGCCCGTTAGGTGCATGATTGCCCTAAAAGGGCATCTTGTAAAGTGGTCGATGGAGTTTTTTCTTCACCGGCGTCGGCGACCTTCTCCTGAACCATGCTCAACGTGTAGTGGGTGTTGAAGTGCGCCATGAGGCGCTCACACAACTCCGGGCTTTCACAGCGGAACAGCACGATCGCTCCCTCCAGATCCATGGCTCGTTCCAGATACTTGGACGCGGTGTCGTACAAATTGTCTGCTTCGCGAATCGTCGCGCGCGCAAGGCCTTCTCGACCTGTCACTTCGATGGTGCGGTCAATGGAACGCTCCACGGCAGGCGTCAGTCGAGGGTTACCCTCATTGTCATAAAGCAAAATGGCAATGATGAACGGCACCGTTCGACCGTCGTGCGTTGTAGCGTGGTAGGCCGGAACAGCCTCCAGTTTCGGGAATTCCATATTCAGTGTCCCCCAGGTTTTTCGCTGATGGTGATGTAACGCGATTTCTGCCCCTCGTGAAGCCCAATACTGCTGAGCGCCGCCACAGTCATTGCTCGCTGCTTGAGCCAGGCGTCGACTCGCTGCTTTGCAGTTTCGGCTGAAACTGCCACGAGCTGCCCGTTTTCAGTGAAGAAGACCGGCATACGGAACGATCGGCTACCGTCGACAGAAATATCAACCTCGAACCAGCGCTCCTTACCTTGCACAAGTTCATAGAAAGTCACCTGCATACCCTGGACGAGTCGCCGGGTAGTGCCGCTCGGATCAGGTTGCTCTGTCTGCGTTCTCTCACAGCCAGTGACGCTGAGAGCGATCAAGATCGCGAGTACATGCATCCATGGGCAGTTATTGGGCTTCAACATGGGCTACCTCACTTCCGCGGCTCGAACTCAAATTCGACCTTTCCAGCCGCGACATCGAGTACCAGGTATGCGGAGAACGCCTTAACTGGGGGTTTTGCTCGCTTGAATCCGCTCAGCAAAGCGGTTTTTTTCTGAGTCAACAACGATTCTGCCTCCTCAACAAGGATCTTGCGGCTGGCGATCTCTTTGCGAATTTGAAGGCAATCGGATGTGGTGCAGGCGTAGACCCCTGCCCTGTTCTCGAAAGTGCCCTGACACTTCGGGCAAGGGGCCGCTAAAGCTGTAACCGGACCCTCCTGAACCTGCGCGGCGCGCTGCTCAAAGATGAACTCCACCTTGCTCAACTCGACATTTAGTTTCAGTTTCGCCGAGAACTTTGACTTGGGCGTTTTGGAGGAAACGAAGCCCGTTAGCAGTGCCGTTTCCTTACCCTGAAGGAGGGTATCGATTTCAGCCGGTTTGAGCGTCCTTCCAGCGACTTCAAGCCACAACTTGAAGTCGCACGACTTGCAGAAAATCGTCCGGCGATCTTCGTCCAAAGCAGCTTTACAACGTGGGCAGGGTGCGGTGGTACTGCTGGATTTGATCGGCAGTTTCATCTCAGCTGTTGATGCGAGCCGCACGATCGAACTTACAAACTCGACCGTCCGAGCCATGAACTGGTCCAGACTGACTTCGCCAGTCGATACCTGGTCTAGCATCGACTTAAACACGCCGGCCTGTGCGGGGTCTTTGACTTCGAGCGGCAAAGCATCGATAACCGCCCGCGTTTGATCCGAAGTCCGAAGTTTCCGGCTTCCTGGCTTGAGCGGAATGATCACCTGGCGATCTTTCATTTCTTGAATCATCGGTGCTCGTGTCGCGGTGGTACCGATGCCGTCACCTTCTTTGAGTCGCGCACGCGCTACAGGGTCGCTTACGTACTTATGTACGTTCTTCATGGCGGCGATCAGCATCTTGTCGTCGAAATATGCCGGCGGTGTGGTTTTTGCGGTCTTCGCCTCGCAACCATTGCAATGCGCGGAGTCTCCTTCTGCCATGGCAGGTAGCACCTGCTTGTCGTCGTCCTCTGCGTCGTCCGAAGGTTCCGTATCATCCGCGACGGTGAACACGTCCTTCCAACCCGCCTCAACCGGCGTACTACCTGAGGCAGCGAAAACCTCGCCTTCGACCGACACTTCGATACTCGTTTTCAGATACTGATAGGGACCGGCGAACTGCGCCAAATAGGACCGAACAATCAAGTCGTAGACATTTCGCTCGACCTCAGTCCACTGACTTGGCGTAACCGGGTTCTCCGGTATGGTCGGCACGATACCGTGGTGCGGTGTGGGCTCTCCTTTGGAGTTCACCATCTTCTTGTCGTCGAAGGCACCGGACTTGCGCGAAGGATCGATGTTGTCGCGAAGGCGAGTCAGGTCCGGACGGATACTGAGGACGTTCTCAATGACCTCGGGAGCGCTCTGGTGTTGTGCTTCAGACAGGTAACGCACATCCGATCGAGGATAGGTCGCAACTTTGTAGGTTTCGTAGAGTTGTTGCGCTGCCTCCATGACCTGGGCGCCGGTGTAGCCGAATTGCGAAAACGCCTCCATCTGCAGCTCGTCCATCGCCAATGGCAATGGCGGCGGCTGGTCTTTCGGTTCGACCTGGTAGAGCTCGATCCGGGCAGGCTTGTTTTTCACGCGTTCAGCGATGTCTTTTGCCCGATCCGCGTCGACCAGACGACCATCGACAATTCCGTCCTGCCCTTCGGCAGGCTTCCAGCGCGCGGCGAAAAGACCATTTGCATGCTGGATCTGCGCTTTGAGTTTGAAAAATGTCTGCGGCACAAAGCTTTCAATCTTGCGCTCATGCTCGCGCATGATGAATTGCAGAGGGGTTTGCACGCTGCCAACGGGCAGTATTGCGTCGTAGCCGAGCTCACGACCTCGCAGTGTCATTGCTCTTGTCGCGTTGAGGCCAAGTAACCAGTCGTAACGGCCACGAGCAAGTGCCCATCGGTGCCATCCCTGGAACATTTCCTCGTCGTTGTCACGGAGATTGGCCAGAGCCTGCTCTACCTTCGACCGGTTGTAGTCGTTGATCAGTACGCGCTGTACGGGATTGGTAGTACGGAAGACGTCGACGCCATGGAACTGCAGCGCTTCATCAACCAGCAACTGCCCTTCCTGATCCGGGTCACCTACGTGGTAGATCACGTCGCAGACCTTTAGAAACTCTTTGAGTTTCGCCAGGGTTGGACGTCTCGCATCCTTGGGGATCAGTACCCATTGATGAGGAATGATGGGCAGATCCTGTTTGCGCCAGACCTTATTCCCCTTTGCCGTTTTCGGAAGATCTTCCGGAAGGTAATGGTCCGGCTTCGCTTGCTCATAGGCGTGGCCAGTCAGCCATATGCAGTGGTAGTTGCCACGAATTATGTGCGTCCTCGCCTCCTCATCGTTGCGGCCAGGCAACACATTCAGCACGGCCTCGATGAGTGATTTTTTCTCTCCGACCAGGAGAACCTTTTGATCATTCGCCATGAATTCCTCTCGTTGCGGCGGGGCAATGCTGCCCCATGGGTGCATGTATGTACGGGCTAGTTGCTTGCGGATATTCTGTAGAATATATACCATACAAAATAATTAAGCACCCAATGCACCCGATGCAGAGAGGATCAGTGATGGTAGAAATGCCCCCCGCGTTGCCCCCGGTAGCGGCCTGCGAAATCCAGGCAGCACGGGATTATTCCGTACCGCTCACTGCGCTCCTTGCTCGGAGACATACCGTCGCGGAGCGGGTAATCCGCCGGACCGTTGAGCCACAAAGGAAGCAGGCCAATGGGGTTTACCCCATCGGCCTACGTTGGGCGCAACAACTTGAAGTTCAGTTCGGCACATCACCCGGAGCCCTCGCAAGCGATCAATGCTGGGGAGCCCGTGCAACCGCTTACATCCTGCGGTTCAACCAGGAGCAGGACTTTGACCGATCACAGGTCGAGGCGACCGATCCCTTCACCAACATCCCGACGATCCGTGTGCAGTATCTGGATCGCTCGAATGCCAAGCCGTTGAGTTTTTGAGGTGAACCTATGAGTGGTCAGAGCGAAATCAAACGCGACGACAGCGGAATGTTGAACATTGCGCTGATAGGCATTGTCATCGGCGTGTGCGTTGCCGTCTGGTACATGGAACACACCTATTTCGCGTATCAGGGCTTGAAGTGGGCTTGGTATCAGCTGGCCGTATTCGATTGGCCCTTCATGCCTGAGTTCATCCGCCACTGGCGGCAAGAGGCGGCGATTCTTGCTGGTCAGCCATCGTCCGTGACTTTCGATCAACTTTTCGCGGTGCTGAATAAAACAGGCTACTTCTTTATCGTGATTCCGTTGTTGATGACCTTGCGCGGAATCAAGCTTGCGACCACCCACCCTGCATACAAAACGCGCCGGAAAATCACGGCAGAGACCCTGCCATGGATCATGTCCAACCACTCACCTGGTGTGATCCCATCGCTGTACTACGGCGATCTGCTAAACACTGATCCGGAAGAACACAAATCCTCGGTCAACCCTGAAGAATGGGTCGAGGCCAAGGGCTTGCTCGTCAACGGCCAGCTTGACCGCGATCGCATCAGGTCGATGTTGATTCAGGATCTCGGCCAACCGATCACCTCGTTGGATCAGTTGAAACCCCACGAAAAAGCCCTGTTTGCAGTGTTCGGCGCGCGACTGCTCTCCAACGGCAAAGATCTGAAAAAAGCTCAAGACCTTCTCGATGCGCTGAACCGGTCGTGCCACACACATACGTTCGAGGGAAAGAAGGGCTATCCAGATCTCTCTTTGGCGGACAAGGCTTTCAAAAAATACTCAGCTCATCCGGAAGCTGACGCCTGGCTGAAAAAGCACAGCTATCCCCGCTCCATGCTGCATGCCATGCACGCGAAAGCCATGCTGAGCGGAAAGCTCCCCTCCTCCCACTTCCACTGGCTCAAAGGCATGGATCGTGGGCTCTGGTACTCACTCAATACGACTGGCCGGAAAGGGCCATTCCTTGAGTCGTGTGCGGTGTTCACCCAAACGCTCTGGGAAGAGTACGCCTTCGATACAGGCTACCGGCTTGTTGAACCTTTTATCGATGACGCCATAGACGGCATCGAAAACTACCTGATCAAGATCGGCCTGTTGGCCCCGAAAGCTACCGAGGAATGACCTGTGAAAAGCAACGATAACGTGCGTGTGGTTGAGCATTCGATGCTCGTTCATTTCGGTAGCACCGGTGAGAGCCAGACGATCTCGACGATCGATCTGGCGGCCCAAGGTGTCAGTTTCTGCCTGCTGAAGAATGAAAAAGCGATCACCGTGCAACGACATGGTTCTGACGTCGTACAGACCATCGAATTCTTCGGTTCGGAACAATTGGCGAGCGCCGGCTTCGCCCATCTGCAGCATCAGCTTAATCGGTATGCCAAAAAGCGTCGGTTGACGGCCTGGTACAAAGGCGCAATCAAGTGGGTGTTGAGCCCACTTCTGGCTTTCATCCTGGTCGTATCACTTAACGCCGCGGTCACGGCAGCTGTCGCTCCTGATGCTGTGCCGGCGGGCCTGCCGCCGGTAGCAGTACAACATTCAGATTTACCACCAGCGCTTCCACCAGCGATCCAATCGCCTGTTGCACAGGTAGCACCTCGATCGGCAAAACCTCGACCTGACAGCAAACTCCTGATTAACGCGCTGCGCGATGGTGTAGCGACCAACAAATACAGCACCCAGCTATCGAACGGTCCGAAAGGCGAGCTGTATGTCTTCTCTGACCCCCTGTGCCCGTACTGCCAACGCCTGGAAACTCAACTTGAAAAGTTGACCGCTGACTACACGATCCATGTGTTCCCGGTATCCGTGATCGGCGGCGATGACTCACAAAAGCAGCTTGGCCCAATGCTTTGCGGCGAGGCAAATGCACGTGCTGGCCTCTGGAAACAAGCCATCAGCAACACCCACGAAAAGCAGTCACCTTCCTGTGAACAAGCATCCGAGGTGCTCGCTGCCAACAACGAATTCTTCCGGGCGATGTTGTTCGAGGGAACGCCTGTGATCATCAATGCCCAGGGACGTGAGTTCCCGTCAAATCAACGAGCGACCGCCGAAAATATTACTCAATGGGTCGCTACGTCGGCTGGAGCAAATCGTTAATGGTTAAGCCCAGCAACGTCTCCGCTGTTCAGGTCCGGGATGGCTCTCGTCATGGCTAAGTTCATACGGTTCAACGACGCCTTCCTTGAGAACCTTCGGGACCAAATCAATCTTCCGGAGTTGATCGGTCGCGAGATCAAACTGAAGCGCTCGGGCCGCAGTTTCACCGCGTTGTGCCCTTTCCACGAGGAAAAAGGTCCATCTTTCACAGTAAGTTCCGAGCGCAATACTTTTCGCTGCTACGGATGCCCAGCCAAGGGAGATGCGATCGAATGGATGCGTAAGCGGTTCCACCTGAGCTTTTACGATGCCGTCGTGAAGCTCGCAGAGGAATACCGTGTTGAGCTCCCGCCTGCCGAAGTCGACGAGGCAGATGACAAGGAAAAGCGTCAACGGTTGGGCCGTTACTACCAGGTGCTGAAAGAAGCTGCCCGCATCTACCAAAGCGGCTTGGCGAAAAGTCCCAGAGCACGATCCTACCTGCACGATACGCGCGGACTGAAAGAAGAGACGATCGCAGAGTTCGGGCTTGGGGTGGTGACCAAGGGCGTCATTGGCTTGTTGTCGAATTCGAGTGAGGAGATATTGATCGGCGCTGGCTTGGCAGCGCGCAATGACACTGGTCTGTATGACCGATTTCGTCAGCGAATCATGTTTCCTATCCACAACGAGAGCGGAAACCTCATCGGCTTTGCCGGCCGAACGCTGTTGTCGAATCCCGATAAGGCACCTAAGTACCTCAATAGTCCGGAAACGGAAATCTTCCACAAGGGCAAAGAGCTGTATGGCCTGTACCAGGCCAAGGCTGCAATTCGTAAAGCGGGCTTAGCGATCGTTGTAGAGGGCTACATCGACGTTATCAGCGCGCACCAGGAAGGCGACAAACGAGTTGTCGCTCCAATGGGTACCGCAATAACGAAGGACCAAATCCGACGTTTGTTCGTCCAGACGGATCGGATCGTTTTCGCTTTCGACGGTGATCGGGCTGGTCGACGCGCAGCGCTTTCTGCGTCCGTTGTGTTGCTTGAGGAAATCAAAGACGGGCAATCCGCGCAGTTTTTGTTCCTTCCAGAAGGCGAGGATCCCGACACGTTCATCCGCACGCACGGGCTCGCCGGCTGGGACGCGGCGCTCGCTGAAGCGCGCCCTTTGAGCACATTCCTTTGCGATTACGTCACTCACAGGCTTGACCGTTCCGTTCCGGAGCAACAAGTCACCGCTGCCAATAAAGCGAAAGCGATCCTGGCCAGGACAACCAAGGCGCTGATGTTCCGGCATGCGTTGCGCCTGAAGTTTGAAGACCTGGTCGGCGTACCTTTGAGTTAAGGGGATAACGATGGCACTCGACAACAGACACGAAATTGACCCGTCGCAGCTAACCCGCGATACCAGGTCGCCTTGGCAACGCTCGATGATCTGGCTGTATCGGCCGGCGAACTTCCGAACCTTCCTGATCGCTTTTGCGGCACTGCAACTGTTCGTTCCCGCACTCTGGCCAGTCTGGATTGTGGTCTTGTTGATCATGCTTATGTCCTTCCAGGATCAAGAGTTCAACATGCCGCTTCGGCTCCCGAAAGATATTGGTGGTATCGATACCACTGACTTCTACGAGGAGCTCGTTGAGAAAAGCTTCTTGTGGGGACTGATCCGCAAATCTAAAACGATGCGCCGCTACCTCGCAGCGGGCGGGATCCTGTACTTGGGCTTCTTCCGCACCGACGATAAAGAAGAGCAAGGCCGCGAGCTCTGGGCGACCAACTCAGATGCCAGAACGCACCTGTTTCTCGACGGCACGACCGGCAGCGGAAAAAGTGAAACCCTGATGGGGGTCGGTTACAACGCCCTCTGCTGGGCGAGCGGCTTTTGCTACGGGGACGGCAAGGCCGATTCCAACCTCGCATTCTGCTTGTGGTCTTTGACGCGACGCCGGGGCCGTGAAGACGACTTCCTGATACTGAACTACCTGACCGGCGGGATGGATCCTTTCAAGATCATGGTGGACCGCGAAGAAGGCCGTTTCGCGGGCAAAGCAATTCTGCCTCAGTCCAATTCCATGAATCCGTTCTTCGATGGTTCAGCCGACTTCCTGTTGCAGCTTATGGCTTCACTGCAGCCAAAAGCGGGTGGTGATGGTGCCGGGTGGCAAGACAAAGCGCTCAACATGATCGACGCGGAGATCCGCACACTTTGCTACAAGCGAGCAAAAGGTGAGCTCGATATATCCATCGCTGTGATCCGTAACTACATGGCCTTGCAGAACCTGGTGAAGTTCTACATCGAAGGTCTTGAAGGAAAAATCCCTGAACTCGCTTTCCTCCCAATCAAAGCGTACTTCGAAACGGGCCTTCCCGGGTTTAACCCAAGCCTCGCAAACGATCCTAGTCAATGGGATCCCGAGGTGTTCAACCAACACGGGTATCTGACCGGCCAATTCGCGCGAACGCTCGGCATGATGATGGACACCTACGGCTTTATCTTTGAGGACCGGTACCCCGAGATTGACATGCTCGATGTGCTGCTCAACAACCGGATCCTTGTCGTTATGATCCCGTCCCTCGAGAAGTCAGCATCAGAAGCAGCCGCGCTCGGCAAGCTGTACATCTCGTCGATTCGACTGATGATGGCTCAGAACCTGGGCTACCGGTTAGAGGGCACGAAGGCCGAAGTGCTGGATGCGAAAGCCACCAACGCGCCAAACCCGTACGTAATCATCAGTGATGAGCTGGCCTACTACTTCGCCGCCGGCATCGCAGTGATGTTCGCTCAAGCACGGTCGCTGGGTTTCATGATGGTCGCGGCTGTACAGGACGTCCAAGGCTTGAAGCGCGGCGAAGCCAGCGAAGAATCAGCGTCGATGATTGCCAACACCAAGATCAAATGGACGTTGGCTCTCGAAGATCCGGAAGACACCTTCGAACTGATCAAAAAGGCCGGCGGGGACGCTTACTACAGCGTGCTGACCGGGCACGAGTCCACTCAAGGCATGCTCGCTTCCGGCTACGACAATAACCGTACCGCGACGATTGAGAAGCGCGATCGAATCACTCTGCGGGAATTGAAAGGTCTGGACTCTGGCCAGGGTCTGGTGATTTTCAAAGACGCCGTCATCCCATGCGCGTCGTTCTACATCCCTGACGACGAAAAGAAAACTGAAAAGCTTTCGGCGCGTATTAACCGCTTCCTCCAGATCGAACGCCCTGTTTATGCCCGTCTGCCACGTTCGGCTGTGAAGCTGGACGAGCATGACGTTGCATCTGCGGACTACATCTTCGCCCAACTGCGTCGCTCTGAAAAACCGTACTACCCCAACCTGGTCGACCCGATCCTCGACCACGTGACAGCCGCCGCCGAAAAGATGAACGACATCCGTCGCTTCGAGGTGAATCCGATCGAGCGCGGCATCGTGCTTTTTGAAGCCGCCCGCCGTGGATTGAAGGCCGCAGAAGAAGCAGGCCTTACCGGATACATGCACGAGCCTCGTCACGACGACCCATACGAATTGATGCCGGAAGAGGGATACGAAGACGAAATCCCTGAATCCGCATACGACACTGATGAATAAGGAATAAACATGTCCAAGATCTTGATTGGAAACGACTTTTGGGAAGAGCGCAAAGGTAACAAGCTCCCCGTCTACTGGCAGGAAAGCCAAGTGTCGAATCACCACGTAGGTGTCGCTGGCACGTCGGGCTCCGGTAAAACCCACTGGATCCGCGAATTTGTCACCGGCATGCCTGATGACGTCGAGATCGATATCTTCGACTACCACGGCGATATCGAGATCCCGGGAGCTTCCACCGTAATGTTCAGCGAGGCGACTCGCTACGGTTTCAACCCGTTGGTCCTCAATACTGACCAGCATTACGGCGGCGTGCGGCGTTCCGTAAACGATGTGATTGAGGCCATCAACAGCACTTCTCGCCAGTTGGGCGGCAACCAAGAAGGTGTACTCCGTCACTTGCTGACAGACACCTACATGCTCAAAGGAATTTTTGGTAACAGCCCGCGATCCTGGGTTAAGCGTGAAGCGTCCGAGACTGAAATTCGCGACATGATCGAAAAGAAGAACTGGTCGGGCCTGCGCGACGTGTACCCGTCACTCGACGATGTGATCCAGTTCGCCAGGCGCAAGCTGAAGGCGCTGTGGATGGGTGTCGAAGATAAAGAAACCGGGCGTAATGCCTTGGGCGCTTTCGATGACTACTGCAAAGCGCAGAGCTCATTGAATCAACTGCGGACGAAGATGAATCGTTCGGGTGGATCGGGCAACGATGAAGAGCTGGAAAAGATGGAAAAACGTATGGAGTCCTCGAAGGCAAAGTCCATCGAGAGCTTCACTACATTCGTCAACAGTATGGACACCGGCCGTGAGTTTGAAGAAGCGATCAAATACAACAGCAAAGACGTGCTGCTGAGCGTTATCACTCGTTTGGAAAACCTGAGCTCCACAGGCATCTTCAACCCTAATCCACCGCCCTTCGGTAATGCCAGGATTCGGCGTTACATCCTCAAGCCTCTGGCCCAATCCGAAGATGAGCTGAAGATGTTCGTCCGTTTCCGCATGCGCGCAATCATTCGCGAAATGATGCAGCGCGGCGAATCTGGTGGCCGCTTGCGGCGGATGATCGTTCTCGACGAATCGAAAAAATTCAACAGCGAAGACGGAAGCAACCCAATCAACGTCATCGTCAACGAAATGCGAAAGTTCGGTTTGGCCATCTTGTTGGCCGGACAGTCGCCTGCGCACTTCTCGCAAGACTTCATAAAAAACGCCGGCACCCTGTTGTTGTTGAATCTTTCCACTTCGGATTGGAAGGAAGCCGCCTCCAAGTTGCGCATCGAAGAAAAAGACCTGAAGTACTTCAAGCCACAGCAGACCGGCGCGGTACGCATGCTTGAAAAAGGCCAAGCAGCAGCGTTTCGGCAAGTCAGTTTTCAGCAAAGGGAGTCTCGCGTATGAACCATTCTGTACAGTGTTTTCGCTACGATCGTTGGTCAGCTGTGCCAGCAATGGAATTGCTGGAAGGTGACCTGATTTACCACGCTGAGCAACTGGTCCATGTGACGGGTGCCCCGTACGTGAAAGATGGCAAAACGCACATTCCGGGTGAGGTAAGAGAGCCCGGCCCCATCCAAATCGATATTTCCAGCGGCTACCTTGCCAGAGTCATGGACCTGGTCGGCTCCGGCCTGCAGGATTTCGAAGACGGTACGGCGCTCATCACCGATTTCGACTTGGCACCAGGTTTTGTGTACTCACCCCGCTTGTCGAAAGCGGATCTAGAGGCATTCTGTGAACGCCACATTGATCAATACCGCGCGTTCTACGAAGCCAACCGGGCGGCGATCGACGAATGTATCAACGTCCACCTGGTGCCGTGGTGGATCGATGCAGCAGCGGATCTATCTGAATGAATCTGTTAGCTGAGATCCTGGGTGTCGGTAAGCACATGTGCGGCCCGACGAGTTTGCTCTCACTGGCAGATGTCGTCGACAGGGTTGCCGAGTGGCCTCAAGGCGTCACTGCGGTGACGCAGGAGGCCGATGGCGAGCTCTTGTACTGGGATGCCCCCGTCGACGACGTAAGGCAGGCACGCGTTCGAGCCGGTGCCGGAAGCATGCTCCGCGAGCTCGGCATCAAACACCAGATCCATTCAGCCTATCTGAACCTTAATAACCCCGTTCTGGCCCACGACTGGCAGGTAAGCGTCGTCGTGCCGCCGATCGTTGCTCAATGATTGATTGAGAGGTGCACCGTGATTTTGCCATTTGAACTTGACCCACAAATTATTCACCACATCATCTACAGCCAGGCCGGTTCGGTAGGGAAGGCTATTATTGAGTTGCTGATGAACTCGGTCGACGCCGGCGCAACGACGGTGCGCCTGACGATGGCCAAAGATGGTTTCCATTGCTCTGATGACGGCACTGGATTCGCCAGCCGGGAAGATGTGCTGCGCTATTTCGGTCGATTTGGCACGCCGCACCAGGAAGGCGACGCGACCTACGGTCGCTTCCGCTTGGGACGCGGCCAGATCATGGCTCATGCAACAACGGAGTGGACGTCCAACAGCTGGTTGATGAAAGTCGATACCCGTTCGATGGGCTACAACTACGAGCTGGACGATCTTGAGATCCCGTCGACGGGCTGCTCAATCATAGGCACCTGGTACGAACCCCTGAGCGATCTTGAACTGATGTCGGCGACACAAGAGATCCGTGACCTAGTGCGTTACACGCCGATCAGTGTTGAGCTCAATGGGCGGGTCATCACCCGCGATCCGTCTTCGGAAAAATGGGACTTCGAGGACGAATGGGCCTATTACCGTGCCAAGGAAGAAGGACCAGTCTCGATCTATAACCAGGGTGTCCTCGTTCGTCACGACTCCTCCCATGTCTGGGGTGCCGGCGGGTTAATTGTTTCAAAAAAGGCGCTTGACCTGAACGTGTCCCGCACAGAGATCTTGCGCAAAACCTGCA
This sequence comes from Pseudomonas sp. G(2018), assembly GCF_005502415.1. Classification (NCBI taxonomy): domain Bacteria; kingdom Pseudomonadati; phylum Pseudomonadota; class Gammaproteobacteria; order Pseudomonadales; family Pseudomonadaceae; genus Pseudomonas; species Pseudomonas sp. G(2018). The sequence goes on from NZ_SCOO01000058.1 coordinate 19,064, forward strand.
AAGTCTGGAAGCACGTTGCGAAAGAGTTCGGGCGACTCGCTGATGCGGTATCGGCCCGGCTGGGGGACCACCGAAAGACTGAGGCTCGCCGTGAGAAGTCGGCAAGGTCGCTGCTAAGCGGTGATCCAAATCTCAGCACTGTTTTCGAGAAAGAAGAAGTGATTACCCTGCTGCCAGGGAAGCGTCACGTTACCCTCAAAGAATTCCGGGAAAAAGCGTTACGGCAGCATAAAGGCAATTACACAATCGCTGAAGATGGCAATGACGTTCCCAAAGGCGAGGCGATCGCTCGCGAGGGGATCATTCAGGTTGTGCATCCAAAAACGTTGGAGCGTTTCGGCTGCGACAGCACCATTGATTTTGAGGAAGTGCTGGAAAGAGCTCTTGCGAACGTTACTGCCGATGCCCAGGGCGCAGAATTGCGAGGGGACCAAACACCTTGGTTTTGGCGCGGAGAACCTCTCCAGGCACCGACGCTGGTTGCGTTCACCACACTCAGAGAGGCGTTCCTTGAAAGGACTCTGATCGTTGATGAGAGAAAAGTGCTAGACAAAGAAACACGTCGAGCGTGGACCGCCCTTCGGTGGTGTTTACAGCACTATGCGGGGGCATGTGTCGGTGCGAGACGCTACCGCGACGGCACGTTGTGCTACGACGAAAAACACATGCATATTTTGTTGGGCGAGTCGAATACCGCCGAGGCATGGACGGACGGTGAAACCTACTTGGCCATCGACAGTTCAATTGTGAAACGCCTTAGGAGTGACCCCCTCCAAACTGCCGCGTACATTTTCGGGCTCATTGATCATGAAGTCGCGCACCAGGGCGACAGCTTGGCTTGCGGCCATGATGAGGCCTTCTATCAGCGCTATCACGACATTTCCCTTCGCATGGCCCCGGAGCGTCAACGCTTCCTTCATAAGTGGCTTATGAAGTACACCATGAGCATGGAGAAAGAGGGTAAAAAAGCTGGTGGTGACGCTTGGCGGGAACGCTGGCTGGTTGACCGAGTGGGAAGTGGGCGTGAGAAGCGGGGGCTTACTCCTGTGATTGAGGATCTATCATCACACCCGTTGGTTCAAGAGGCAGTTCCTGAACAAAACATGGCGTTGCTTGCGATAATCAACACCGGATTGGTCCAGGGCGGCGTATGTCCCGCTCCACCGGATTGGACACAGGTCCTGGAACAGGGGAGACGTGATCAGGAAGCGGCAAATGACGAAGTGCTCCAACAGCGCGCCGCTCTAAAATCCATTGAGGAAAAACAAGAGCGCGAATGGAATCAGAATTTGTTGGATGCAAGGCCCAGAATTGCAGAGATCCTGAACCTTGAGCTAGTAGCCATTCCCGAAAATGCCTTGGCCTACTTGTGTGAATGCTGGGTTTACGGTTACGACGCAGAAAGCATTCAGGGTACATGGGCCGAAATGAATACCGATCCTCACGATCATGAGCCTATGGACTTTGAAGACCCAGAGTACGATCTAAGTTTTGATCCAGAGTCGGAAATGGAAATCGCCGACAAAGACGACGGCTTGCACCGAGTTGATTCCGGCTGTCGCCAGTATGTGAAAGACGGCGAAACATGGTGGTTGCTGGAGCGCAACACTGCCTCTGCTGGATTCTGGCGAGTTGAGGACTACCTGAAATGGCGAGCCGCTAACGAAGCGGTATAGGCCAGCGATACAATTCACGGTTATATCTTACTGAAAGGCCTGGATGCACTTGCACCAGGCCTTTTTCATTCCTGTGCTGGATCCCGCCAAAACGCCTCACAGACGGTTAAGCGCTGAGATCTGGTCAAGGGTCGGCCCGGAAGCCGCATGCGGCGCGCAGCCTGCTTGCAGGCGAGCACCGAACGGGTGAGGACTGAAGCGCAGCGGTCCCTTTACCGGGTGGCTGGTAATCAAGGCTCCCCCGGCGGTCATGGGGTTGCTTCTCCCCCATGGCCGTTGGGGTCAGAGGCCGACTCGCTCCCTTCCTGGAGGGAAGGGCGGGGGGATGGGTATGGCCGCCGCCGGCGGCCGGTATTGGCCGTCATCCACAAATCCACGGTTTGTGTTAGGGGATGGGTCAGGGGATCCCCGTGCAGGCGGTGGGGTTCGTGGGTGATCGGTGCTC
>NZ_SCOO01000059.1:0-20477 GCF_005502415.1 Pseudomonas sp. G(2018)
CACGACAGCGAACACCCGGACCACGTCACCCTGGCCAAGCGCGACTACACCCGCAACGTGCTGCGCACCCCGGCCAACAACAAACTGCGCATGGAAGATTGGCGCGGGCAGGAGCACGTCAAGCTCAGCACCGAATATGGCGGCAAGAGCCAGCTGAATCTGGGGCATCTGGTGGATGCGCAGAAGCAGAAGCGCGGGGAAGGCTTTGAGCTGAGGACGGATGCTTGGGGGGCCATTCGCGGCGGCAAAGGCGTGTTCATCAGCGCCGACGGCCAGGCCAAGGCCCAAGGTCAAGTGCTGGACATGAACGCCGCCGTTGGCCGCCTGCAGCAAGCCGGCGAACAGCTGCAAAAGCTTTCGGTCGACGCGCAAACTGCCAACGCCGACCCGGCGGACGTGCCCGCGCAACTGCGACTGCTGCGCCAGGAGCTGGAACAGCTCAAGGCCTCGGTGTTGCTGCTCAGCGCACCGCAGGGCATCGCCCTCACCAGCGGCAATCACCTGCAACTGGCGGCGCAGAACAACCTGATGCTCAACGCCGGTGGTCAGGCCGATATCAGCGTGGTCAAGCGCCTGTTCATCGGCGTGGGGCAAGGCCTGAGCCTGTTCGTGCGCAAGCTGGGAATCAAGCTGATCGCCAATCAGGGGCCGGTGCGGATTCAGGCGCAGAACGACAAGCTGGAACTGTTTGCGCGCCATGGTCTGGACATCACCAGCACCGAGGACGAAATCCGCATCACCGCCAAGAAGAAAATCACCCTCAATGGTGGCGGCAGCTACTTCAGCCTGGAACAGTGCGGTGTCGAGGCGGGCACGGCGGGGGGTTACGAGGTCAAGGCGGTGGACTACGCGTACAGCGGCCCGGCCAGCATGACCGCCACACACCCGGATTATCCGCAGAGTCTATCCAAACAGGTGCTGCGATTCAGTGTTGCGCAAGCCCCCAATACCAATCGCCAAGTCTGGGCAGGTATGCCCTACACGCTCTATGCCGACGGTGGCGAGCTCAAGCGAGGTGTGCTGGACGCTTGCGGACAGCTGCTGATCGATCACCAAGTCGTCACGCGGGGCTACCGATTATTGATGGCCAACGGTGTGAGCTATCAGATTCCGGTGCCCACCGAATATCGCAATGCCGAACAGGCCTACTTGGCCAATCGTGGCTTTCATAACCACCGCTCAAAAACCAAAGCAGAAGTGAATCAACCCAATTCGCACACGGATCACCGAGCACTGTACGCGGCGGTGATGGAAGGAATCATTGATCTGGAAGGGAAAATTCCATGAGCCAATACGAAATAGTGGTGCCAGTCGCACTGCAGCATACTCAAGAGGTGACTTGTACCCCGCCCTGGTACGTGCAGGACACCGAGTATCCGCCCGCCATGGCGACCTATGAACCGTTGATCAACGGCGAAGAAGCATTCCGTTCGGTACATGAGGCCATTGCGAATGCCAAAACCTCCGTCGACATCATTTGCTGGGGATTCCAGCCGTCGATGTACTTCATCCGCGACGGCATATCGCCGTGCATCGGTGAACTGCTGTTGGCCAAGGCTCGCGAAGGCGTCAAGGTTCGGATACTGGGGTGGGAGATGCCATACAACACCGCAGGCAAGGCCGGAGAAGCCAACCTGCCCGGCAAAGGCCCGTTCCGATACTACGATCGGAAGTTGCAACCCTCCACGGACGACCAATACGCCTATGACCGCTATTGGTTTGCCAACTGTGCGACGGCTGACAACATGGCCGCCGCGCTTCAGGCCGCTCGCGATACGCCAGTGTTCGTCAGTCGCGGTTTCAGTTTGTTTGAAAGGGCCGAAGTCGCCTATCAGGCAATGTACAAAAGCCATGACCCGCAGATCAGCACCAGTACGCAGTTCATCCTCACGGCGGCAGCGACTCATCATCAAAAAACAGTGCTCGTCGACTATGAGTTGGCGGACCGTGCCGTCGGTTTCGTCATGGGCCACAACATGCTTGACGAATACTGGGACACCAACGCGCACTCGGCCCTCAAACGCGGCAAAGACACCAAGCCCGCACCCAATAGAGGTCCACGTGGCGACACCCCGCGCCAGGACATTTCCAGCCGCGTCAGTGGGCCGATCCTGGAACACCTGCACCACAACTTCGCCAGTGCCTGGCGCAAGGAAACCGGCGAGGATCTGCTCGCCCCGCGCCACGCCATGCAGGTGGGACCGCAACTTCAATGTGTCCCGCAGGCCACCCGACAAATCGCGCAAATCCTGCGCACCCAGGCCCAGGAAGGCAGGCGCGACATCGAGCGGCTCTACCTGCAAGCCGCCAACAACGCGACCCAGTTCATCTACATCGAGAACCAGTACTTTCGCTGGCCACCGTTGGCGGAGCTGATCAAGGCCGCTGCCGCCGGCCAGACCAAGGCCGGTCGTGACCCCGCCGTCCATGGCAACTTGCATCTGTTCGTCGTCACCAATGCCAGTGACGGTGGCATTGGCGCTGGCACCGTGAACACCCAACGCATGCTCGAAAGCCTCGGGCGCGGTGAAACCATGCCGAAAATCACCAAGTTACGGCGTATCGAACAGGCAAAAACCGAGGCAGCCGTACAGGAACTCAGCCTTAGCGAACGCCTGGAGGCGCACGCCCTGGTCATGCTGACCAACCTCACCGACGCATTGGGCGCAACCGATCTCAGCGACAGGGCCAGGGAAGATCAGCGGCGCAAAGCCTGGGCCAACGATTGGCGGCAACGCAGTCTGAACAACCAAATCGCAGAAATTGAAAAAGAAGTTTTGGCTACCAGGGAGTTCCCCGGGCTCAAGGTCCATGTGTGCTCGCTGGTCGCTCCCGACTCGCCTGCCGGCAAGAAATGGATGGACGTGTACATCCACTCAAAGTTGATGATCGTCGACGATGTGTTCACCACCCACGGCTCGGCCAACATCAACACCCGCAGCATGCAGGTGGATAGCGAACTGAATATCGCCCACGAGTGGGCGAGTGTGACGCAAGCTTTGCGGCGGCGGTTGTGGGGGCTGCATACGAATGGGTTGGGGGCGCAGGATGAGCCTGCCGTGGCATTCGAAGAGTGGCAGCGAATAATAAATACAAACAAAGGCCTTCAATTAAAGCAGATGACTCCCTACGCCCCCCTCGTGGAGTTCTATTACGGCGAATCCAAGCTGTCGGACCTCGACTGATGCGTTGGGTCTTGCTGCTGTCCTGCCTGGTGCTGGTCGCTTGCGATACCAGTAATCCTTCTTCCAATATGACCAAGGAAACGCTCTTGAACCCATTAAATGAAGTCAAGGCCAAGATGGCCTTCAACTGTGCGCACGAGAAGATCCCCCCGGCCCCCGCCGAAGCTGATTTGTTGTTTCATTACGCGCGCTGGTTGCAAAAAAATAACCAACTCAAACAGGACAAGACTGTCGATGCAGAGATTGAACGTCTGTACCGCATCGCCAGTGAGAATGGTCACTACAAGGCCAATATCAATCTACAGAACGGTGCCATGCGCGGGTATTTCAGAGTCCGTGGTGAGGAGCAATTGCGCATGAGTGAGCAACTGATCAACGCGGGCGTGGCGACGGGGTATTACTTTGTCGGCATTTTCCTGGAGCACGGCGCGGCTGGGTTGCAGCAGGATCGACTAATGGCCCTGCGTTATTATCGAAAAGCCGCTGATGAAGGTAGTGCCCTCGCTCAAGCCTATGTCGCCGACAAGTTGGCGCCGATCAACATTGCCCCGGATATTGCCCGGCAAATGCGCCGTTGCGCTGCTGAACAAGGAAATGGTGACGCTGCCGGAGCACTAGGTATAGATCATTCGACAGATGGGCAGTACCAGGAAGCCGTTGAAGCCTTCCAGCTTGGAGTAGCGGCCGGCGACAGCACCTCGGCTTCTTTTTTGAGCCATGGCTTCCGTGGACCGGAGCCTAATGATCGACTGAACTATTTAGGGCAAAAGGAAGACCTCGAACGCGCTGATCGCTACGAAAAAATCTGGAAAAAGCTCTCAGGCTACTCCTACGCCAATCCCAAAGTCCCCGAAATCAACAAGATCGTCCCGCTGCCACCCGCCAAACTGCCCGCCTGGGACGGCAAGCTCCAATGGCTCGAAGAACGCCAGGCCAACGTGCCACCCGAAAAACCCGGCGAAGCGCTGATCCGTCAACTGGCCAAGGCCAAACTCCTCGAACCCGCCACCGGACGGCCCATGCCGGGTTCCTCGGCATTTATAGAGATCGACCACCTCAAAAGACCGATCTGCTTCAGCGGCCAAGCCTGTACGCATACCGGCTACTGGCAGGCGAACTGTATCGCTGGCCAACCCTTTTCGAGCTTGCGAAATCTCGAGTCCCGGCGTTTTGAAAAGGGCGAAATCATGCCCACCCTCAACGTTCAGCACCGTCACAGCCGATTCCTGCTCGCCGACCGGGTGACCATCGAAGAAGAAAACATTGAATGGAGGCTCCTCGGTGAAGCCTGAACCCACCCTGTCGGACCTCGACTGATGCGCCGGATCTTGATGCTGTCCTGCCTGCTGCTGGTCGCCTGCGATGGCGGCAGCCTTTCTTCTAATTCGACCAAGGAAACGCCCTTGAATCCTTTAGCTGACATCAAGGCCAAGATGGCCTTTACCTGTGCGCACGAGCAGATTCCCGCTCCATCCACCGAGACCGATGTGTTGTTCCAGTACGCACGCTGGCTACAAAAGAACAACCAACTCAAGCAAGACGAAGCCGTTGATGGGCAAATTGAGCGCCTGTATCGCATCGCCAGTGAGAACGGCCACTACAAGGCCAATATCAACCTGCAGAACGGAGCGATGCGCGGTACGTTCAAAGTCCGTGGTGAGGAACAATTGCGCATGAGTGAGCAACTGATCAACGCGGGCGTGGCGACGGGATATTACTTTGTCGGCATCTTCCTGCAACACGGCGCGGCCGGGTTACAGCAGGATCATGAAATGGCATTGCGTTACTACCGCAAAGCCGCTGATGAAGGTAATCCACTAGCTCAGGCCGTCATAGCCGACAAGTTGGCGCCGATTGATATTGCCCCGGACGTTGCCCGGCAAATGCGCCGTTGCGCTGGGGAGCAAGGAAACGGCAAGGCTGCTAGAGCACTTGGCGTTAATTTATCGACAAAAAGGCGGTATCAAGAAGCGCTAGAAGCATTCCAACTCGGAGCCGCAGCCGGTGACAGCAGTTCGGCTTCTTTTTTGAGCGAGGGCTTCCGCGGTCCGAAGCCGGATGATCGGCTGTACTACCTGGGTCAGCAGGAAGACCTCGAACGAGCCGATCGCTACGAAAAAATCTGGAAATACCTTTCGGGCTACTCCTACGCCAACCCCAAAGTCCCCGAAATCAACGAAATCGTCCCGCTGCCACCCGCCAAACTGCCCGCCTGGGACGGCAAGCTGCAATGGCTCGAAGATCGCCAGGCCAACGTGCCACCCGAAAAACCCGGCGAAGCGCTGATCCGTCAACTGGCCAAGGCCAAACTCCTCGAACCCGACACCGGCCGGCCCATGCCGGGCTCCTCGGCATTTATAGAGATCGACCACCTCAAAAGACCGATCTGCTTCAGCGGCCAAGCCTGTACGCATACCGGCTACTGGCAGGCGAACTGTATCGCTGGCCAACCCTTTTCGAGCTTGCGAAATCTCGAGTCCCGGCGTTTTGAAAAGGGCGAAATCATGCCCACCCTCAACGTTCAGCACCGTCACAGCCGATTCCTGCTCGCCGACCGGGTGACCATCGAAGAAGAAAACATTGAATGGAGGCTGCTGGGTGAAGCCTGAATATTGTTTGATCGTCGGATTGAGCACATTGCTGATCGGGTGTGATGCATCTTCGCTCACCCGGCCAAAGCCGAAACAGGAAACCGCGGATATGAAAATCTGCCGCGAAATAACCGATGGAAAGCCGGGAAAATGCACTCGCAATCTACTGTCTGTTTCCAGCAACTACGTTGTTAAGAGAGGGCAAGTCTATTGGATGACAACACGTGATTATGAGGAGCGACCCTGCCTTTCTGGTATGGGGGCATTCTTTCACAACCTCACTTCGTGGAAGTGCATTAGAACATGCCCCAAGTAACGTACGCCAACGCCTGCTTCAACATCGACCAGATCCGCGCCGCCGTGGGCGCGAAAATCGAAGAGAAGAAAGGCGCAGGCCAAACCGTGACAGCAGGCCGCCACCCGTTTTGCAATGGGCGGCGGCCGTCGTTTCCGGCGATCCGGGCGATGCCCTTACTCAGTCACACCCACGATGTGCTCAGGCGCAGGCTCGGCACTGCCGATCGGCGCGTTGAGCAGCAGGAAGTACGCCAGGGCCGAACACAGCGCCACCACCGCACTGATCATGAACGCGGTGTTGAACGAACCCGAGTACTGGATGCTGAAGCCGGTGACGATCGGTGCGACGGAGCCGGCGATGTAGCCGCCGAAGTTCTGGATCGAGCCGAACGAGGCCACCCGGCGGCTGTCGACGATGGTGTTGACGATCATCCAGGCCGTGGCACTGGCCATGTTGATGCTGAACAGCGCCAGGCACAGCAGGATGATGCAACCGGTAAGACCCGTGACATACGACAACGGCAAGGTGAACAGCGCCGCCAGCACCAGGCCGGTGATCACGCCGAACTTGCGGCTGGCCAGGATGCTCATGCCACGGCGTACCAGCATGTCGCAGAAACGACCGGCGACGATGGTGCCCACCGCGCCGAAGCCATAGGCCAGCGACACCAGCCATGCGGTCTTGTACAGGTTCATGCCGTGCTCGCGCTCGAAGTAACCGGGCAGCCAGGTCAGGTGCAGCCACAACATGTAGATCACACCCATGAAGCCCAGGACCGCGCCCCAGGTGCTGCGGTGCTTGAACAGGTCGAGCCAGCCGGCAAAGTAAGAAACTTTCGGCGCCTGTGGGGTGGCCACTTGCGGTTTGTTCTCGGTCGGCAAGGGTTTGCCTTCAGCCGCGAGTTCGGCCAGGTACTGCGCCTTGCTCTTGTAGAAGGTCAACCAGCACAGGGCCAGGACGATACCGATCACGCCGGTGATGATGAACATGCCGCGCCAGCCGAAGTTGACCATGAACAGGGTCAGCAAGGGCGGCGCCAGGCATGGGCCCAGACAGGTCGACGACCAGACGATCCCGGTCGGCGTACCGCGCTCGTTGGCATCGAACCATTCGGACAGGGCCTTGGCCGCCGAGGGGAACATCGGCGCCTCGCCAATCCCCAGCAGCACGCGCAGGCCCATGAAGCCGGCAAAACTGTTGACCATGCCGAACGCCGACTGCGCCACCGACCAGGCCAGCAACGAAGCGCCCAGGGCGATCTTGCTGCCCAGGCGGTCGATGATCAGGCCCATCGGCAATTGCGCAAAGGCGTAGGCAATGGAGAACGCCGACAACAGAATGCCCATCTGCGAAGGGCTGATCATCATGTCCTTCTGAATCGAAGTATTGGCGATCGACAGCGCACTACGGTCCAGGTAGTTGACGATGCCGATCAATAGCAGGAAGACAACGGTGATGCTTTGATACTTCTTCAATTTGTTCATCTGGTGGCCTTTATTATTGTTATTGCAGCGGTTTCAATGCCTGGGGAAACAAAAATCAGGGCTGGCGCGCCGTCACTGCCGCTTCGAGCAGACCGCGCCGGCTCAGGCTGTCGATCAGCGAGCGCAGGCCGAAGTCCCATTGCGGCGCCTGGTCGCTGGTGGTCACACGGTTGCACAAGGTACCCAACTGCGGGTTGCTGATCGCCACCACATCGCCCAACTTGTGGGTGAAACCGCTGCCTGGCTGGTCGCGATCCTGCTTGGGGGCGAACAGGGTACCGAGAAACAGCACCAGGCCGTCGGGATATTGGTGGTTTTCATTGAGCGTCTGCTGGACCAGGTCAACCGGGTCGCGGCTGATCTGGCTCATCGAACTGCGGCCTTCGAGGATGAAACCGTCCTGGCCTTCGACACGCAGATCCACTTGCGCGTTACGCACGTCATCCAGGCTGAAGGTTTCGTCGAACAAGCGCAGCAAGGGTCCGAGCGAAGTGGAGGCGTTGTTGTCCTTGGCCTTGGACAGCAGCAAGGCACTGCGCCCTTCGAAGTCGCGCAGGTTGACGTCGTTGCCGAGCATGGCGCCTTGAATAGTGCCGTTGCTCGACACCGCCAGCACCACTTCCGGCTCCGGGTTGTTCCAGCTCGACTTGGGATGAATGCCGATGTCGGCACCGTGACCGACCGCCGACAGCGGCTGGGCCTTGGTGAAGATTTCAGCGTCCGGGCCGATGCCCACTTCCAGATACTGCGACCACAGGCCCTGCTCCACCAGAACCTTGCGCAAGGCTTCGGCTTGGGCCGAGCCCGGGACGATTTGCGACAAGTCGGCGCCAATGCGGCTGGCCAGGGTGTCGCGGATCGCGTCGGCCTTGGCCGGATCACCCTTGGCCTGCTCTTCCACCACACGCTCCAGCAGGCTGGCGGCGAAGGTCACGCCAGCAGCCTTGACCGCCTGCAGGTCGATCGGCGCCAACAGCCATGGCAGGTTCTCGTCGCGCCGAATCGGGTCGCTGTTGTCCAGCAGCGCGGGCAATTCGATCAAGGCGTCGGCCAAAGGTAATGCACGCAGATACGCCACCGGGTCAGCCACTTCAAGCAAGGCCGAAACGGTTGCCACATGGGGGCTGATATCGTGCACGGCACCCTTTTTGACCAGCACCACGGCAGGTCCCTGGCCGGGCAGCCAGACGCGTCCGACCCAACTGCCTGTGTTGAAAACGGCGGCATTTTTGCTCAGTTGTAGAGGTGCTTGGGTTTTCGATTCGTTGGTCATGTCTGCACTCTTGTTGTCGTTATCGGTCATTGCGAAAGGGCTGGCAATTGCAACTGCCCGGCAGTTTTGTTGAGCTCATCGACCACCTTCTGCGCCAGGCTCACGCCTTCGCGCAGGGCCTGCTCACGCAGCTTCAGACCGGCCTGGCCAGGCAAGCGCACCGGGCGCTCGGGATCGACCGGTCGACTCGCCAGGATCAGTTTGCTCAGGAACGAGCTTTCGTCGGTGAAGGCCTCCAGCCCACCGAAGAAACGCGGATCGATCACCACCGCCGTGGCCGAGGCGCCCCATTGGTCCGGGGCGTCCTTGCGTCCGTGACCGGCCAGGCCCGAGGTCAGCGCCTCGACCAGAATCGCCAGGGCAAAGCCCTTGTGGCCGAAGGCCTGGCCGCCCAAGGGCAGAATGCTGCCCGGCGGTGTGGTGAAGAAGTCGGCCGGGTCGTTGCTCAACCGGCCCTCATTGCTCATCAGCACCGGGTGCGGCAGCGTACTGCCGGCATCGCGGCACTGGCCGACCAGGCCCAGGGTCACGGTGGACATGCTGACATCCAGCAGGATCGGCTCGCCCTGGGTCGGGATGCCGGCGGCAATCGGGTTGGGCGTGTAGATCGGATCGATTCCGCCGTGGGCGCACACCAGCCCCGCCGATGGGTCCGAGGAATACACCATGGCCACCAGGCCACGATCCGTGAAAGGCTTCAGATAAGCGGCCAGACAACCGATGTGCGAGGCTCGCCGCACCACGGCGATACCGATGCCCTGCTGCGTGGCACCCTGCGCCGCGCTATCCAGCGCACGGCTGACACAATAAGGGCCGAGCACATAGTGTCCATCGAACAGCGATGAAATGCCGCTATCGGACACCTGTTCGAGCATCCCGGCACTGGCCTTGACCTGTCCTGTGAGCATGCCGCCGATATAGCGGCTCACCAGATTGAGGCCGTGGGTACGATGCCCCAGCAGTTCACCTTCGAGCAGTACCCGGGTCACCGCCTGGGCGACCTCGGTGTCGGCGCCGGCTTTTTCGAACAGTTGCTCGACGAACGTGGTGAGCGTTTGTGCATCGTAGCGTTTGGCTTCAGTCATGCTTGTTGCTCCGTGATCAATTCAACGCGGCTGTGCTGTGCTTGCCATCGACCAGGCGCTGTATGCCCAGTGGATTGGCGTTCTTCAAGGCGTCGGGCAACAACGCATCGGGCACGTTCTGGTAGCACACAGGACGCAGGAAGCGATCGATCGCCAGGGTGCCGACCGACGTGCCGCGGGCATCCGAAGTGGCCGGGTACGGGCCGCCGTGGACCATCGCATCGCACACCTCGACACCGGTCGGGTAGCCATTGAGCAGCACTCGACCGACCTTCACCTCCAGCGCCCCGAACAGTTGACTGAAGGCGACGAGGTCATCGTTGTCGGCCAGCAACGTGGCCGTAAGTTGACCGCGCAAGGCGCCGACAGCGCGCAACAACTCAGCCTCGTCCGCCGCCTGGACCACCACCGTGCAAGGGCCGAAAACCTCTTCCTGCAGCAGTTCATCCTGGTCCAGCAACAGGCCGATATCGGCCTCGAACAGCTGCGGCTGCGCCTGGTTCCCCTTCTGCGCCAGACCGCTCAAGTGTTTGATGCGCGGGTGAGCCAGCAAGGCCTGCAAGCCTTTGCCATAGCTGTTCAAGGTGCCGGCATTGAGCATGGTCTGCGGCGCCTGCTCGGCCATGTGCCCGGTCAGGCGCTCGATGAAGCTGCTGAACGCTGGCGAGCGAATACCCAATACAAGACCCGGGTTGGTGCAGAACTGGCCACAGCCCTGCACCACCGAGGCGGTCAGTTCCTTGGCCAGCTGCGCGCCACGATTGGCCAGGGCCTGTGGCAAGACCAGCACCGGGTTGATGCTCGACATCTCGGCGAACACCGGGATCGGTTGCGGTCTGGCCGCTGCCATGTCGCACAGGGCTCGGCCGCCCTTGAGCGAGCCGGTAAAGCCCACGGCCTGGATGCCCGGATGCTTGACCAATGCCTCGCCGACGCCGGCACCGAAAATCATGTTGAACACACCGGCTGGCATGCCGGTGCGTTCGGCGGCGCGGATCAGCGCTTCGGCCACCCGCTCCGCCGTGGCCATGTGGCCGCTGTGCGCCTTGAACACCACCGGGCAACCGGCGGCCAGGGCGGCAGCGGTATCACCGCCGGCGGTGGAGAATGCCAGGGGAAAGTTACTGGCACCGAACACCGCCACCGGACCGACACCGATACGGTATTGGCGCAAGTCCAGGCGCGGTAATGGCGAGCGATCCGGCAGGGCCTGATCAATGCGCGCACCATAGAAATCACCACGGCGCAGCACTCGGGCAAACAAACGCATCTGGCCACTGGTACGCCCGCGCTCTCCCTGGATGCGAGCGCTCGGCAATGCCGTTTCCCGGCAGGTCAAGGCGATGAAATCCTCGTCCAAGCCATCGAGTTCGTCGGCGATGGCTTCCAGGAATTCCGCCCGGCGTATCGCCGGCAGGTTGCGAAACAGCGGGAACGCCGCACTCGCCGCCGCTACCGCATGATCAACTTCGACCAGAGTGGCCTGATGAAAAGCGCCCGGCAGGCGTTCGCCGGTATGGGCGTCGACGCTGTAGACCAGGGTGTCGCCCAGCGCACTGCGCTGGCCCGCGACAAAGTTGTGTCCGGAAACTTGCATGTCATTTTCGCCTTGTGAAGGTTGCAGGGCTGTCAATCAGGTCACGGCACCGATCTGCCAGGGCACGAACTCGTTCTGCCCGTACCCGTGTTGTTCGCTCTTGCTGAGCTCGCCTGAAGCGATGCGCAGCATCTGCTCGAAGATGTAGGCGCCGCGTTCTTCAATGCTGGTGGAACCGTCGGCGATGCCGCCGCAGTTCACGTCCATGTCCTCTTCCTGGTGTTCGAACACCCGGTTATTGGTCGCCAGCTTGATCGAAGGTGCCGGCGCGCAGCCGTAGGCCGAACCCCGGCCCGTGGTGAAGGCGATCAGGTTGGCACCGCCGGCGACTTGCCCGGTGGCCGAGACGGGGTCGTACCCCGGGGTGTCCATGAACACCAGGCCCTTGGCTCGAACCGCTTCGGCGTACTGGTACACATCCACCAGGTTGCTGGAGCCGGCCTTGGCCACCGCGCCCAGGGATTTTTCGAGGATGGTGGTCAGGCCACCGGCCTTGTTGCCGGCCGAGGGGTTGTTGTTCAGTTCGGCGTTCATGCGCTGGCAGTAGTCTTCCCACCAGTGGATGCGCGCGATGAGTTTTTCCCCCACCTCGCGGCTCACCGCGCGGCGCGTCAGCAAATGCTCGGCGCCATAGATCTCCGGGGTTTCCGAGAGAATCGCGGTGCCCCCGGCCGCCACCAAGCGGTCAACGGCATTGCCCAGCGCCGGGTTGGCGGTAATGCCTGAGTAACCATCCGAGCCACCGCATTGCAGACCGACGATCAAGTGGCGGGCGCTGACCGGCTCGCGCTGCACCTGGTTGGCCTGGGGCAACAATGCCTTGACCTGCTCGATACCGCTGGCGATGGTTTTCGAGGTGCCGCCCACGCCCTGGATGGTGAAGGCACGCAGCTGATCGCTGGCCTGCAGACCCTGGGTCTCGAGCAGGCTCTCGATCTGGTTGGTTTCACAGCCCAGGCCGATGATCAGCACCGCAGCGAAATTAGGGTGTACGGCGTAGCCGCCGAGGGTGCGACGCAACAGGCCCAAGGCCTCGCCGCTGGGGTCCACTGCGCAGCCGGCGCCGTGGGTCAGCGCCACCACGCCATCGATATTCGGGAATGCCGCCAGCGCCTCGGGGTGGATATCCCGGCGGAAGTGATCGGCCACGGCCCGGGCCACGGTCGCCGAGCAGTTCACCGAGGTGAGAATGCCGACATAGTTGCGGGTCGCGACGCGGCCATCGGCACGCACGATGCCCTGGAACACGGCTTCGGTACTCGGCGTGGCGTGGGCATCGACGCCGAAGGCGTAGTCACGGGCAAAGTCGCCCATCTGCACATTGTGCACATGCACGTGATCGCCGGCTTCGATGGCTTGCGAGGCAAAACCGATGATTTGTCCATAACGGCGCAGGGGCTGGCCCTGCTCGACGCGTTGGGTCGCGACTTTGTGCCCGGAAGGAATCGGCTGGCGCACAGTGATCGCCTCGGCTTCCAGGCCAAGCCCCTCAGGCAGGGCCTGCCGTGCAATCACTACGTTGTCCAGGGGATTGAGGCGGATCACGGCGGGGTCGCCGGTCCGGGTTCTGGCAATCAGTTGCATGGGACCTCACAGGGCAGTACGGCTGACTTCTTGTTATGGCGTCGCCCGTTGCGTGACGGGCGAATCTGCGACAACTGTAGGGAGCCAGCGTCAACATTCCCAATGAGATGATCCGATCAATCGATAACCTGAAGTTATCGAATTGGCTTATCGAGTGGTTTTAGTCAATCGCTCGCCACACCCTCCTCCCGGCGCTGCCGCGCGAAATCGAGCAGGATCCCGGCGAACTCCAGGGCCGAACCGGCCAGGGGCTCGTCCTTGCGGGTGATGATGCCGTACTCCAGCGCCGCCAGGCGCAGCGGGGTCTGCAGCTCCCTGAGCTGGCCACTGTCCAGCTGCGCTGCGACCATGGACCTGGGCAGCATCGCGATCATCGGCCCTGATTGCAGCAGTTGCAGGAACATCTGCATCGAGATGGTATCGACGCTGTCTGCCGGTGATGCGATGCCGGCGGCCTTGAACGCCAGCTCCAGGCGATCGCGTATCGGCGTACCCACCGGGTACAGCACCCACGGCCACTGGCCCAGCGCCTCAAGCGGCGTACTGTCCAGCTCGTTCAGCGGGTGGCGGCTGTTGACCACCAGGCTGAAGGGCTCAGGCTCCAGCGGCTGGAAGTCGAAGACCTGGCGGTAACGCTCTTCGGTAAAACGGCCGATCATCAGGTCGAGCTTTTTTTGTTCAAGCATGTCCAGCAGGTGATCGCTGGACTGCTCCACCACTTCAATCGACAACAACGGACTGCGCGCCTTGATCGCGGCAATAGCCTGGGGCAGTACCACCGAGGTTGCCGCAAAAATCCCGCCCACCTTGAGAAAGCCATGGCCGCCCTTGCGCAGCCGGTTGACCTGATCGACGAACGTGTGTGAATCGGCCAGCGCCCCCTGGGCATAACGCACCACGTACTCGCCAAGCTCCGTAGGCGGCATGCTGCGTGGCAGACGCTGGAACAGGGCAAAGCCGAACTGCTCCTCCAGGTCACGCAGCATCTTGCTCAAGGCGGGCTGGCTGAGGTTCATCTGCAGAGCGGTGGCGTGCATGTTTCGCGTGCGTGCCAGGGTGTCGATCAGCACCAGGTGCTTGAAGCGCACCCAGTTGCAGAAGCTGGAATGGGTAATGTCCGACGGCATCGGGGGGTAGTGCCTCTTATCAAGGTGCTGTGCATGAGCAATTGGAGATGGCTTCATTACAAACTTGTCATTGAGTTGTCAGTGTACACAGCACCCTCGCTCCCTACAGTGAAGTCGTCAGTCACCCACCCCGGATGACACGCCTCCTACTGATGATGACAAGGGTCCACACCATGAAACCATTGAGTAAACTCTGCCTGATCGCCGCCAGCCTGTTCATGCTCGGCACCGGTTCCGCCATGGCCGCTACCACCACGACCGCACCGGTCAAGGCCAACAACGTTGTGCTGGTGCACGGTTCCTGGGCCGATGGCTCCAGTTGGGCGGACGTGATCGCCCGCTTGCAAGCCGTCGGCCTGCACGTCACCGCTGTGCAGAATCCGCTGACTTCGGTGGCCGATGACGTGGCGGCCACCAAACGGGTTCTTGATCAGCAGGACGGCCCGACCGTGCTGGTCGGTCACTCCTACGCCGGCACGGTGGTCAGTGAAGCCGGGGTCGATCCGAAGGTCAGTTCGCTGGTTTACGTCGCCGCGCGCGCACCGGATGCCGGGGAAGACTTCGTCGCCCTTTCGGCCAAATACCCGACCATGCCCGTGCGCGCCGGCACCGAAGAACACGACGGTTTTGTCAGCCTCAAGCAAGACGCCTTCCTCAACTACTTCGCTAGCGACGTGCCCCACGACAAAGCAATGCAACTGTTCGCCGTGCAACAACCGATCGCCAAGACCCTGTTCACCGACCGCACCACGGTCGCCGCCTGGCACACCAAGCCGTCGTGGTATGCGGTCTCAAGCCTCGACCAGACCATCAACCCGGACCTGGAACGCTTCCTCGCCAAGCGCATGGGCGCGACCACCATCGAGTTGCCGTCGAGTCACTTGTCGCTGGTGTCCCACTCCAAGGAAATCGCCGACCTGATCCTCGCTGCCGCCGGTCGCCAGCCGTAACCCTCCCCCTTTCATTACAACTTTGTAATCGAGCTGTTGGTCGGCTGTCCGGATCGCCTGGTTAACCTGAATTCACTGTCAGGCACCGCCGACAGCCCCCAAACACTGAAGAGAGAACGCCATCATGAAACTATTCATCCTCGGATTCGCCGCCCTCCTCGCTACCGGCTCGGCCTTTGCCGACACCCAGAGCAGCGCCCCCATCATCCATGACAAGGACGCGGCTTTCGTCCACCTCGACGTGGCCAAGGTCGTGGGCCAAACCGATATTTCGCAACAATGCGGCATCGTTCCCGCCCAATTGAACTACCTCGATCACCAGGGTCGTCAGCATGAACTGGACTACCTGGTCCAGGGCAGCGGTTGCACCAATGATCATTGATCGTCATCCCGGCGTACCGGCGGATGATCGGGCTACACTGGCGGCACTGGCATGCCGCTGTAGCCCGCCCGCGCGGACCTGAATATTGCTGACCCCGAACCAGGCAGATCCCCATGAACATTCTCGTCGTCGAAGATGAACCCAAGGCCGGTAATTACCTGCTCAACGGCCTGCAGGAACTCGGCTATACCGTGAGCCTGGCGCGTGACGGTGTCGACGGTTTGCACCTGGCCCTGGAACACGATTTCGATGTGATCGTGTTGGACGTGATGATGCCGAAAATGGATGGCTGGGAAGTGGTGCGCCGCCTGCGCAAGGAAGCCGACACCCCGGTACTGTTCCTCACTGCCCGCGACGACATCGCCGATCGCATCAAGGGTCTGGAGCTGGGCGCCGACGACTACCTGATCAAGCCGTTTTCCTTCGCCGAACTGGTTGCTCGTCTGCGTACATTGACCCGCCGTGGCCCGACCCGGGAAGAAGAACAGTTGCAGATCGAAGACTTGCAGATCGATGTACTCAAGCGCCGTGTCACCCGTGCCGGGACGCGCATCACCCTGACCAACAAGGAGTTCGCGCTGCTGCACCTGTTCGCCAGCCATCAGGGTGAAGTCTTGTCGCGCTCGATGATCGCATCACGGGTCTGGGACATGAATTTCGACAGCGACACCAACGTGGTGGATGTCGCGGTACGCCGCCTGCGGCTGAAGATCGACGACCCGTTCCAGCTCAAGCTGATCCATAGCGTGCGCGGTATCGGCTACCGTTTCGATACCCAGCCATGAAAGGCTTGTCTGCTTTTCGCTACTCCCTGACGTTACGCCTGGCGCTGGTGTTTGCGTTCCTGGCATTTGTCTCGCTGACGGCGCTCGGCGTGGCGCTGTACCACGATCTGGAGCGCGAGCTGATCCGCCGTGACGACGCGGCCCTGGTGACGCGCATCGATCAACTGCGCACCTTCCTCAACGACAGCAACACCCTGGAGTTGATCCGCACCAAACCGGCGCTGTTCCAGAACATGCTCGGCAACCGCGAAGCGCTGCTGACCATCGGCGCCCCCGGGCAACCGCCGTTGCTGGTGGTCAATCCGGGCAACCTGAGCATGCCCACGTTGTCACCGATGCCCCTGAACCACCCTCTGACCCTCGGCGACGTGCATCATTTGCCCGCCGTAAACGGTGTACCGTTTTCGGCCTTGGCGGCGACCATTGATTCGGGCGATCAGGGCAGCTTGCAAGTGGTCACCGGGCGCCTGATGACCGAGCGCACGGCCGTACTCGCCAGCTACCGGTTCAACGTCTACCTGTTCGCCAGTGTGGCGGCGACTCTGCTGGCGTTGTCCGGCTATGTGCTGGTCGATCGCGGCCTGCTGCCCGTGCGGCATCTGGCCCGGCATGCCCAGGGCATCGGTGTCGGCAACCTCAACGAGCGTCTCGACAGCCAGGATGCACCCCGGGAGTTGTTGCCGATGATCGAGGCGTTCAACGCCATGCTCGACCGCCTGGGCAAGGGCTTCGTGCAACTGGGCCAGGTGTCGACCGACATGGCCCATGAACTGCGCACGCCGATCAACAACCTGCTCGGCGAAACCCAGGTCGCCTTGCAGCAGAACCGTAGTATCGAGGCCTATCAACAGCTGCTCGCCTCCAATGTCGAGGAGCTGGAACGCCTGGCGCGGATGCTCGACAACATGCTGTTTCTGGCCCGTACAGACCCGGCCAGCGCCCTGCGCCAACGCCAGGAACTGGACGCCGCCGAGGAAATGGAGCGTATGGCCGACTATTTCGAAGGGCTCGCGGCGGACGTCGGCATCCGCATCAATGCCCGGGGCAGCGGGCGGATCTGGGCCGAACCGATGCTGCTGCGCCGCGCCATGGCCAACCTGTGTGCCAACGCGATCAAGTACGGTGCGCCGGATTCCGAACTGCAAATCCTCGCCACGCCGGCCGCCGACGGCATCCGTCTGCAGGTCCGCAACCACGGCCAGACCATCCCCGCAGAACACCTGCCCAGGCTGTTCGAACGCTTCTACCGCGTCGACCAATCCCGCGAACGCTCGGCGCAATCCAATGGCCTGGGGCTGTCGATCGTGGCGACGATCATGCAGTTGCATAACGGCGCGTGCAGCGTCAGCAGTGCCGATGGCGTGACCTGCTTCGAGCTGTTCTTCCCGGCACGACGACAGGGTGAATGATCAACGCAAGTCTTACTCCTACAGGTCCGCGTCGCAGGGATTTTTTTGGGTCTTGATCCAGCACATCCGACCAATAATCCCTCACAGACGCGAGTCATGACCTAACCTCATAGGCTGGGTGACTAACAACCTGTCGGGCATGCCTATGCGCAATGCATTGAAGTGGATGATTGTTCTGGCTCTCTCGCTGTTCGGGCCGAGCGGCGTAATGCTGTCGGCGGCGCCGGTGCCAGATACCCCTGCCGCCAGCGCAACGACCGCCTCGGTCAGCGTTTCCGACAGCGATCTGCAGGAACTGCAACTCCGGCTCAATAGCCTCAAACAGCAGGTTTCACAGGCCAGTAATTACAGCCAGCTGGAAGCCCCGCAGGATCTGGTCCAGGCCCTGATCCAGGAAATCACCCGACTGTCGGCACTGCTGCTGCCCGTGCAGGCTCAACTGCAATCGCAGCTGGGGGTACTGGGACCGGCACCGCTTGGCGACGCCGAACTCGAGAAGTCCGACATCACCCGCCAAAGAGCCGCCCTCACCGAACAAAAGGGTCAGGTCGATAACAAGCTCAGAGCCCTGGAAACGCTCAAAACCAGTGCCACCGAGCTGCTGGCCCAAATCGCTGTCATCCGCCGCAGCCTGTTGGAAACCGAAGTGACCCAGCAGACCCACAGCATCCTCAATCCCTGGTTCTGGGCTCCGCTGCTCAACCCACCCACGGAGGACCGTCAACGCCTGAGTGCCTTCCTGCAACAGATTGGCGCGACCCTCAACGCCGCCTGGCAACCGGGCCAGCGCTTCTACACCAGTGTATTGCTCGCGTTGGCGCTTGCCCTGTGGTTTGTCGGTCACAGGCTCACCGACCGCGCGCTGACGTGGCTGTGCATTCATCGCATGCCTGAAGGCCGACTGCGGCGCAGCGCCCTCGCCTTGTCTTCGGTCATCGCCACGGTGCTGGCGGCATGGCTTGCCTTGCAACTGCTGTTTTATGCCCTGACCCGTGAACTGCCGTTGACGCCACAACTGGCCGGGTTTTCCCAGGACTTCGAAAAGATCGTTTATACCTGCGTGCTGATCACCGGCCTGAGCCGCGCCTTGCTCTCCACAAAGCATCCGTCGTGGAGACTGCCGGCCATTGCCGATCCGGTGGCCCTGGCGATCAAACCCTTCCCCATTCGCCTGGCCTGGGTCCTGCTGGTGCTGGTAGCGGTGGCGCAAATGACCAATGTCACCGGCATGAGCACGCCGGTCGTGATTTCGGTCAGAGGGTTCGTCGCATTGATCATTTCAGGGATGATCGCTTCGCTGCTGTTGCGCGTCAGCAAGACTCGCCGGGCCCTGGTCGCGACGGGTGAGGCCCCCGAAGCGGGCACGACACTGGCCGGGGTCATTTACGCCTTCGCCAGCATTGCGGTGGTGGTTTCCCTGCTGGCCTTGCTGGTCGGCTACATCTCTCTGTCGCGCTTCATCACTTACGAACTGGTCTGGCTGTTCATCATCTTTTCCGGTTTCTATTTGCTGATCCAGTTGCTGAAGGACGGCTGCGAATACCTGTTTTCGCCCCGGCATTCCAGCGGCAAAGCCCTTAAACAGTTGCTGGGCATTGGCGATCCACGCCTGGAGCAGATTTCCATCGTCCTGTCCGGTGTCGGCCGGGCCGCGCTGGTGCTGATCGCGTTCATCTCACTGGTGGTGGGTGGGGTGGGATCGACGCTCGGGCAGCTGGCCACCAACACATTGGCCATTCTCGGCGGCGACGGCCTGCGAAAACTCAACATTGTCCCTGCCAACTTATTGCACGGCGTACTCGCCCTGTTTATCGGTATCTACCTGATCCGCACCTTACGCCGCTGGCTGGACAACGAGTTCCTGCCCAAAACGGAAATGGACCCCGGCATGTGTGCCTCCCTCAGCACACTGTTCTCCAACATCGGCTATGCGCTAGTCATCCTGTTCGCCCTGTCATCGCTGGGTGTGCAGTGGACCAACCTGGCGTGGATCGTCAGTGCCCTGTCGGTGGGCATCGGCTTCGGCCTGCAGGAGATCGTCAAGAACTTCGTCTCCGGCCTGATCCTGCTGACCGAACGCCCGGTGAAAGTCGGCGACCTGATCAGCATCAGTGGCGTCGAAGGCGACATCCGCCGGATCAACGTGCGAGCCACGGAAATACAACTGGCCGACCGTTCGATCGTCATCGTGCCTAACTCACAGCTGATTTCGCAGAACCTGCGCAACGTCACCCTCGGCGGCAACGCCCAGGGGGTGGCGATACTGGAACTGATGTTCCCGCTGGACATTGACCCGGAGCAAGTGCGCAACCTGCTGTACGACACCTACACCGAGCACGAATCCATCCTCGACAAACCGGCGCCGTTCGTGCGTTTCAGCCAGCTGAAGCCCGAAGGCATCACCCTCACCATCACCGGTTACGTCAGCAGCCCGCGCAATGTCGGGGCGATCAAGAGCGAGTTGCTGTTTGAGATACTCAAGCGGTTGGGGGCGGCCGGGATTGAACTGGCGAAACCGCCGCCTGTGGCGTGATTTGGCAGATTTGGTTTGGTTTGGTTTGGTTTGGTTTGGTTTGGTTTGGTTTGGTTTGGTTTGGTTTGGTTTGGTTTGGTTTGGTGTGAATATCCGTTTCTTCGGTCATGGCGACTATTGGTTCCGCCCTTACGGCGAGTCACTTGGAAAAGCGTCAAGTAACCAAGCGCTCTTGCCCCACCACTCGGTGCCTC